>NZ_JBEOVF010000025.1:0-141716 GCF_040295365.1 Streptomyces sp. NPDC002838
CGGCCTTCGTCTCGTCCGACATCCCAGGCCGACCCAGTCTCGCCACGCAAACCGTCCTCAACCAGCACTGTTGCTCCGACCGGTTGAATCTAAGCGAGCTGGCTTGAGGTTCGCCTCAACGGCAAGGGACAGCGCCTGCAACGCGCGCAGACTTGACACAGAACGGCGATGTCCAGCAGCCCGTACGCCATCCCTACGAACCGGTCGTCCACGCGGACGCGCCGGCCGCCGTCCTCGGCGGGCGGGTAGATCACGATGGGCTGCGCGCTGGCCATGGCACCAGCGTGCGGCCGGGGGCGCCTGCCCGCATGCGGAGCTGTCGCGCCACCCCCAGCCTGGTGCAGGAACTCACTCCTCGTGACCTAGGCCGGCGCTGCGACCTGCGGCTTCTACGGCTGTGTCACGGCTGGCCGGAGGTTGGCACGTCCTCTGGTGCCGGGCTACGCGTGTCGGCTGACGTTGTAGATCGTCCGGGAGGCGGGAGCCGGGTGCGGGGTGTTGTGCCGGCCGATCTCCTCGGCGCGTTTCCCGATGGCCTCTCGTGCAGCTTGAGCCGCGGCTTCGTCCTCAAGGAAGGCACAAGAAGGCAAAAGGCAGTCCGTTGCCAGTTGCGGGATCGATGAGGTGATACGCACCGTGGACGCCGGGCACGGTAGCGGCGGCCTCCAGCACCCAGTCACGGTCATCGGGCGGCATCGGTTCCCAAACGGCACGACGTCCACTCCCAGCCCGACCGCGGATGATCACCGCAGAGCGGCTCTGCCGCCCTGTCACGGTTCCGCCGGGGAATCCGGGGAGGCAGGAGGGCCGGATGCCGTGTGGGAGATCCGGTAGGAGCGTACGACCGCGACCACACACCCGGCGATGAGTGCCGCAGCCCAGCCGCCCAGACCACGAAGGGGCCCCGACAGGGACATGCCGGCCTCCACGCCGCGCGGCGGCACCCGTCCTTTCGAGTCGTACACGACGGCGAGCGCGTCGCCCGGGCGGGTGGCGTGTCCGCAGCCCCGCCAGATGCGGACTTTCAGGGGTTCGCCGTCACGGTCGGCCACCGAGCAGAGATAGCGGCCGCGGCCGGATACGGCTCCGGGTCCGCCCTCGACCGATGTCACCACCACGGACTCCACGCGCCCCCGCTCCGCCAGCACCAGGCCTGCGGCCGCCTGGGGCGCCTGCAGCGCGAGGCAGACCCCGAGCAGCGCGACGATGCCGACCAGCGCCCGTCCGGCCCGCACCACGCAGAGGTAGAGAGCGAGCGCGGCGGCGCACACCAGACCGCCCTCGCCGTCCGCCAGCCCGGGAACCCCGTACCAGGCACCGGCGACCGCGGCACCCACGATCGCCCCCACTCCCACGCACCCGGCAACGAGTCCTTCCGCGGCCAGCCACCACGGCGGCAGGCCGACGAACTCGGCCGGCCCCCACACCATGGTCCGCAGATGCGCCATCAGGTGCGGTTCCGGCGCGGGCAGGGGTCGACGTCGTCGGCGCATGCGCGTCTTCCCTCCCCGCATCGTTCCGCGTTCGGTCATGGCTCCGCATCCTGACGTGACAGGCGGGTGGTCCGCACTGCTCTCGGCCGGA
This sequence comes from Streptomyces sp. NPDC002838, assembly GCF_040295365.1. Classification (NCBI taxonomy): domain Bacteria; kingdom Bacillati; phylum Actinomycetota; class Actinomycetes; order Kitasatosporales; family Streptomycetaceae; genus Streptomyces; species Streptomyces sp. NPDC002838. The sequence goes on from NZ_JBEOVF010000025.1 coordinate 1,585, forward strand.
CACGCATGGGCGGCCTGCCTTGCCGGGATCAGGCAGCCAGGCCGCACCCGCACAACTCCCTTGCATTATGCAAAAGGCGCTGGGGGGTGGAGAAGGGCGGTCCGAATCCGACAACGGCCCCGGCGGTTCAGGCGTCGCGGGCCACCGGGAGGTCCACCGCCCAGCCAAGCGGGTGCGGCTCCGCATCGTCCAGCGCCGGCGCGAGGGGCTCTCCTCCGGCCTCGTTGAAGGCAGCGAGGGCCTCGATGAGTGCCAGCCGCTGCAACGGGGTGAGCCGCGCGACGATCGCGGCGATCTCGGCGCGACGCCGGGCGGTGACGTCCTCGACCGTCCGCCGGCCTTCCTCGGTGAGTTGCAGCAGGGTCTCGCGGCGATTGGCGGGATTGAGGTGCCGGTCGGCGAGCCCGGCCGCGATCAGCCGGTCGACCATGCGCATCGCGGTGGACGGCGCGACCTGCAGCAGGTCGGCGAGCGCGACCAGCTTGGTGGCCCCGCGCGTGGCCAGCACCACCAGCATCCGGAACTGCGGCAGCGTCACCCGGTCCTCGACCTCGGCGAGGGAGCGGGCGGAGACCGCCACCAGCAGCCGGGACGCGGTCAGCACCGCACGGGTGACCGCGTCAACATCGTCCATGGCCCCCATGGGGGTCTCGCGCTCCGGCATGTGTCCTTTCTACCGTGCCGAAGTCGCTGCTCACTCACCCGATGGGGCCAGATTTTCCTTCCCCATGACCGTGATAGCGGAGCAGGAGCATCGCGGCGTCGTCGTGGGGCGGTCCGGCGGCGTGCTGGGCGAGGTCTGCGCGCAGGGCTTCCAGGGCGCGGTGCGCGTCGGGATCCTTGAGCAGGTGCGCGCGCTCGCCGACGGGATAGAAGCGGCCTTCCTCGTCGCGGGCCTCGGTGACACCGTCGGTGTACAGCAGGAGCTGCTCACCAGGCGCGAAGTCCACTCGATAGGGCTTCGGGCCCTCGCTTCCGTGGGCACCCAGACCCAGCGGAAGGGCGTGGGCGGGCGGCTCCGGGAAGTCAACGGCGCCGTCATGACGTACGACCATCGGGGCCGGATGGCCGTAGTTCAGGAAGACGGCCTCGTGGCGTGCGCCGATCTCGGCGAGGATCGCCGTGACGAACTTCTCGCCCTCCAGCTCCCGGGCCACACTCCGCTCCAGGCGTTCGCCGAGCCCCACCAGCTCCGGCTCGTCGTGCGCCGCCTCCCGGAAGGCACCGAGCACGACGGCCGCCGTCTCCACCGCGGCCAGACCCTTGCCCTGCACATCCCCGACGATCACCCGGATGCCGTGCGGCGAGGCCACCACCTCGTACAGATCGCCGCCTATACGCGCCTCGGCGACGGCCGAGGTGTACGACACCGCCGCCTGCAGCGGCCCCGCGGTCAACGGCACCGGCCGCAGCAGTACCCGCTGGGCGACCTCCGCGATCGACCGCACGCTGGCCAGTTCTCCCTCGCGGCGCGAGCGCATCACGGCCGCCGCGATGCCCACGCCCGTCACGCCCGCCACCGACGCCATCGCGGTGAACCCCCGACGCTCCTCGAACAACCCGTCGTACAGACCGAGTCCCACGCACAACACCAGCGCCACGAGGCCGATCACCGCCGTACGACGCCACCCCCCGACCAGCCCGGAGAACGCGGGGCCGAGCGAGACGAGCGGGAGGAACCCCACCCCCGGCCCCGCCACGATGTCCATCACCGCGACCACCGCCATCACCACGATCGGCATGCAGGACAGCATCGTCCAGGTCGATGACGGCTTCTGGTCGGTCATGACGTACTCCAGCGGTAGCGCGGCGCTCGAGAGCCGCCCCTGGTCCTTCGCAGGCGCCCCTCCCCCACCTTTAGACTATGCAAAGGTCGCTCTCGTGAGGCGGCTCTCAACCCCGGTCCTTACCCAATCGAGGCCGAGAGCCGACATTCCCGGCCCGCGGAAGGTGATCATGACAGACAGAGACACCGCACCCCACCGCCCCCAACTCCCCACCGGATGGCGGCGCCTGGCCCTGCGGCTGCCGATCCTGCTCTTCCGCGCAGGACTGGGGCCCCTCTTCGGGAAACGGCTACTCCTGCTGCACCACATCGGCCGCGTCAGCAGGCTCGACCGCATGGTGGTCCTGGAAGTGGTGTCCTACGACCCGGCCGCGGGGAGCTGGACCGTCGCCTCCGGCTTCGGGGCGGAGGCCGACTGGTACCAGAACCTGCGCGAACAGCCGAAGACCCTCATCCAGTTCGGCAACCGCCCTCACGCCGTCACCGCCCACTTCCTCCCGGCCGAAGAAGGCGCCGAGATCATGGCCGGCTACGCGCGCCGACACCCGCGCACGGCCCGTCGCCTGTGCGCGTTCATGAGCCTTCCCGTCGACGGCGGCGAGGCGTCGTACCGCGAGGCGGGGCGAGCCATCCCCTTCGTCCGGCTCGACGCCGCCGAGCGACACGCTCGGCACGGGCGCGGACACGCGTGACGCCGCGGACGAGGGCGTCCGGGGCGTCGGGCCGCGGCGGCCGCATTCCCTGCACCGCGGCTGTGCCCTCCATGCCGGATTCGGCGAGGGCGGGCAGTCCGGTGGCCGCGATGCTGCCCCCTGAGAAGCGACGGGGAAGTACGGCGATGCCAACCTCGCCGGTGAGCGTCGGCCTGCCGCGCGGGTCGGCGCGGTAGCCGGTGACGGTGGAGTTTCGGTGCCAGCGCGCAGCGGCTTCGGCCCCTTGGCAGTGATCCGGAAGCTCTGGACTATCCTGACCGCCCGCCTTCATGACGCAGGGCGAGGGTGCCGTGCACCGCGATGAGGTCACCGTGCCGCTGCCCGCCTTGACCGCGTGTAGGAAGACGGCCGTCGCCCTCCAACAGCGGCGGACGGAACCGGAGTCGCCGTGTGACGCGGGTCAGGGCGGATCCACGTCCGCGTCGGAGTCTCGTAAGGTCTGCGGCCCTTCGGTCCCGGGCATGGGGAGGCGACGCACCGTCGGAGCCATGGAGAAAAGTCGCGGAATGCAGCGAGCGGGTCTGGTGATCTCATTTTGCACTGTGCAATGATCGAGCGGGGGGGGCCGAGCCGACGGCCGACCGCCGTTCGGCGCCCAGGAGTGACATCGGCAAAGTTATGCGGCACGGAGCGGGATCCCGGCCGTCGGCGGGCTCCTCCCTTCCGCAGCCCTGCGGTCGCCTGGCCTGAACCCAGTCGCCTCATACTCGATGTCACAGGCCGGGAACTTGACCACAGCAGCCCGTCGATCACGGGTCACACGACACTGCCAGGGACGAGGCGGCGCCGCCCATGGCCCGTGAACAAGAAGGAAGATGAGGGGGACCGTGACCACCGAGGGGCCGGACAGCAAGGGCACGCCCGAAGTGCCGGACGGCACGCCGCCCAGCGCCGAGGATGTGTGGCTCAAGTTCCTCGCGGACAGCGAGCGGGCCATCCGCACGTCAGCCCCCAGGGAACCCTCCGCCCAGGAACGGGCACAGGGGTGGCTTCCCCGGCCCGTCGCCGCGGACAGGGCAGAGCAGCGGAGGCGGCGTCCGCGCGACGAGCCCGCGAAGGGCGGGACAGACGCGGTCGGAGAGCTGTGGCAGCCGGAGGAGCCGTGGGCCGGCCCGGCCTGGCGGGATCTGGACTGCCGAGCCAGACTCCGGCGCGTCGGCCGCGTCATCGCCACCTCCGCCGCGATCGTCCTGGCCCTTGGGGCCTGGTCGATGTTGTCCACACGCGCGGGCACGCCGAGCGACGGACCGGACGACACCACCGTGCAGCAGTTGGAGGAAGCCCCTGGCGAACTGCCCACGGCAACCCATCTCCCGCCCGGATTCACCGCCGGGCCGTCTTCGTCCGCGACCGCCGCGGGGTGAAGCGCCGGCTCGGCGGACAGCACTGTGCTGTCGTCGGCGTTGGCCCAACTCACTGTCAGCGCCACGACGGTGCACACTGCGGCGGGTCCGCGGCGGGAAGAGCCGGCTCTCTTGTCGGTGCTGGTGCTGGGCGGTGCCATCAGGCCCGCGACCGCGACGGCCGCGCCTCCGGCCAGAACCAGCGCGGTCGCGGCGCGGACCGGCACCTTGCGCACCTTCCACGCGGCGGCCGCGAACAGCGCCCGGGCGATGTCGTTCCAGAGCAGGGTGCGGCCGCGGTCCACGAGCATGCCGTCGGTGCGGACGGCGGTGACGACGGATGCGGTGAGCCCGGCGAGGGGAGCGGCGGTGACGGCGGTTCGGATACGGATTCCGACCACCGACTCAATTCCTGAGTGGCCCCTGCACCGGCTCAACGGCGTCGCATCAGTACCGCGGTGAACTGCTGGGAGGTGCCCCACGGGGTGAGGTGGTCCTCACCCGCGGTGTCGACGAGTTCGTAGCCGGGGAACTGGTCGGCGAGTTCGGCGTGGGTGTAGCGGACGATCGGGAGACCGCTGCACGTGGTCGGGCCGTCCGGGCCGAAGGTCGCCACAACGAGCCATCCGCCCGGTCGCAGCGAGCGCTCCAACGAGGCGAGGTAGTCGGCGCGTTCGTCCGGCTCGGTGAGGAAGTGGTAGACCGCCCGGTCGTGCCACAGTGCGTACTGGCGTCCCAGACGCAGGTCGAGCACGTCCGCCACGGTGAGGACGACGTCCGCGCCCGCCGGACCGAGCCGGTCGCGGACGGTCTGCAGGGCGGTGACCGACAGGTCGACCGCCGACAGGTCGCGGTAGCCGCGTTCGACGAGGTGGTCCACGAGCGTCGACCAGCCGGCGCCCACGTCGATGACGGGCTCGTCGAGTCCGAGCCCGGCCTTGTCGACCAATCCAAGGGAGAGTCCCGGGACCGACTGCCACCAGGAGACTCCGTCGGTGTCCTTACTGTGGTGGACCCCTTCCCAGAACTCCGTCCGGGTCTCGGCGTCGTCGGGGCGCGGGATGCCGTTGTCCGTCATGGCGGTGACGGTAGTCCCGGTGGGCCGGGCCCGGCAGTGCGGGCAAGCGGCGTCATGGTTCCGTAAGGAGCGAGCCCCTCCTTGCCGTGCCCGGTCGTGGCTACGGTGACCGCCATGGTCGAACGGACACTTCCCGATCCGGCGCCGACTCCGCTCGGCGAAGTCCAGGCGCTGGTCGACGGCGGCGACATGGACTGCGGCAGCGGTCTGCTGCTGCTGATCACGCGGGCGATGAGGCGGCTGGAACCCGGGCAACTGCTCGGTGTGCGCAGCGCGGAGGCGAGTGTCGTCACCGATCTGCCGGCCTGGGCCGGCCTGGTCGGGCATGACGTCGTCGGCGAGGTCGCCGAGTCGGCCGGTGGTCCGTGGTGGTTCGCCGTGAGCAAGGCGGGCAAGGCGGACAAGGCGGGGAAGCTCGTCGAGGCGGTCACCGTCTTCACCCGGGGCGAGCGGACGCCGGTGGGCCGACGGCTGTGGCTCTACACCAACTTCGACTGCAACCTCGCCTGCGGGTACTGCTGCGCCGAGTCCTCACCCAAGGCCACGGCCCGGCGTTTCGACCCGGACGTGGCGGCCGCGGTGTTCGAGGAGTTCGCGGCCCAGGGCGGCAGGGAGGTGTTCTTCACCGGCGGCGAGCCGTTCATGCACCCGCGGCTCGGTGCCCTGATCGCGGCCGCGGCCGGCCTGGAGCGCACCGTACTCACCAACGGAATGATCTTCGCCAGGGGGACCCGCCGGGAGACCCTGGAGAACCTGGACCGCGACGTGGTGCTCCAGATCAGCCTCGATTCGGCCACGCCCGAGCTGCACGACCGGCAGCGAGGTGCGGGGTCGTGGTCGCGGGCGCTCGACGGGATCACGCTGGCCCGTTCGCTCGGGTTCCGGGTGCGGGTGGCCGCCACGCTCTACGACGAGGACCCGAGGGGTGTGGACGCGCTGCACCGGCGCCTCGACGACGCCGGGATCGCCGTACCGGACCGGGTCATCCGGCCGGTGGCCCAGGAGGGCTTCGCCGACCAGGGAGTACACGTCTCCCTCGACACCCTGGAGCCGGAGCCGACGCTCACCGCGGACGGCGCCTGGTGGCACCCGGTGGCGGTCACCGACCCGCATCTGCGGATCGCCGATGCCCCGCTGCCGCTGGCCGAGGTATTCGGCGTCGTACGAGACACACTCGCCGTCCAGGACGCGGCAGCCCGGTCGGGGCGGGAGGTGTTCCGCTGTGCCTGAGCGAACCGTCTCCAGGAAACGACGGGCACGTTGGCTCCTCGCCCCGGCCACCGACCCCGTCCCTCGTGGGCAGGCGGGCGGCGCGGCCTTCCTCCGGGTGCTGCTCGGCCTGATGTGGCTGCACAACGTGTCGTGGAAGGTTCCCCCGGCCTTCGGGGACGCCGACGGAGGGCTCTACAAGTGGACCGCCTTCGCCGTGAGCCACCCGGTGTTTCCGCCGTACAGCTGGGTCGTGGAGAAGGCCGTCCTGCCGAACATCGAGGTCTTCGGCTGGGGAGTGCTGATCGCCGAGAGCGCCCTGGCCGTGCTGCTGCTGACCGGTGCCTGGGTGCGGGTGGCGGCGGCTCTCGGCGTGGGCATGTCGCTGTCCATCGGTCTGTCGGTCGCCGAGGCCCCGCACGAATGGCCGTGGGCCTACTGGCTGATGATCGGCGCCCATGTGGCGATCCTCTTCTCCTCGGCCGGGCGGGCGTTCGCCGTCGACGCGCTGCGGGCGGGCGTCGGCTCCGCCCGCCGGCTCGGCCTGCTCTGGGGCGTGATCGCGGTGGTCCTCGGCGGCCTCGGCGCACTGGCCTCGGCGGGGGACGATCCCCTCGCCACCAAGGGCCACTACCTGCGGGCCTGGGACCTGATGATCAGTGTCGGCCGGTACAACCTCGTCGGCAGCCTGGTGCTGGTGCTGGCCGGTGGCCTGCTGCTGGCCGCCGCCCGCGGCGGGAGTGCCGTCCTCGGCCGGGCGGCGGCGGCCGTCGCTGCCGGAGCCGCACTGACCCTGCACGCCCAGATCGGCTTCAACGACCCGCTGTTGGGCGGTACGGCGACCTCGGCGGCCTTCCTGCTGTCCGTCGCGCTGGTCGCCGCGGCCGTCGCCTCGAACAGCAACGCCGTCCACAGGAACCACAGGAACAAGGAGGTGTCGGGCCAGTGAGACCGATGACCCGACGTACGCTGCTCCTCGGCACTGGAGCGACGCTCCTGCTCAGTGCCTGCGGGACCGGGGCCGCGTCGGAGACGCGACAGCTCGGGATCTCCGCCATTCCCGACCAGGACCCCGAGTTGCTGAACCGGCTCTACCCCTCCGTGGCCGAGCGGTTCGCCGACGCGACCGGCCTGAAGGTGGCCTACCGGCCCGTCACCGACTACACCGCCGTGGTGCGGGCGTTCGAGATCGGCGACATCCACCTCGCCTGGATGGGCGGGCTGACCGGCGTCCAGGCACGCGCACGGGTGCCGGGTGCCAGGGCCGTCGCTCAGCGGGACATCGACGCCGAGTTCCACAGCCTCTTCATCGCCCACACCGACTCGGGCTTGCGGCCGTTCGCGAAGGTGGACGGGTTGCGCGGCCTCGCCGGGCACACCTTCACCTTCGGCAGCGAGACGTCCACCTCCGGTCGGCTCATGCCGCAGTACTTCATGCGGCAGGCCGGGCTGGGGCAGAGCGAGTTGCGGGGGAAGCCGGGTTTCTCCGGCTCCCACGACGCCACCATCGAGCTCGTCGCGGGCGGCAGCTTCGAGGCCGGGGCCGTCAACAAGCAGGTCTGGGACGCCACAGTCGAGGCGGGCGAGGCCGACCTCAGCAAGGTGGTCCTGTTGTGGCGCACTCCCGGCTACGCCGACTATCACTGGCTGGCCCGCCCGGATCTCGACAAGACCTTCGGTGACGGCACCGAGGAGAAGGTGCTGGACCTGCTCCTGCGTCTCGACGACCAGGACGCCGAGGACGCGAAGCTGCTGAAGCTCTTCGGCGCCAAGTCCTTCGTACGCACGAAGAATTCCGCCTACGACCGGATCGAGGACGTGGCCCGCGACCTGGGGCTGCTGCGGTGAGTGACTCTCCACCGGTGATCCGGCTGCGCGGAGCGGGGCGCCGGTTCGGCGCGCACGAGGCCCTGCGCGAGCTGGACCTCACCGTCCGTGCCGGGGAGCGGGTGGCGGTGCTGGGCACCAGCGGTGCCGGCAAGAGCACGCTGCTGTCTCTGGTCAACGGGTCGTTGGATCCGACCACGGGCAGCGTGGAGGTCTTCGGTGAGAACTCCGCACGCCTGACGGCCCCACGGCGGCGGCTGCTGCAGCGGCGCATCGGCTCGGTGAGCCAGGACCTCGCCCTGATCGAGCAGGTCCGGGTGGTGCACAACGTCAACGCGGGCCGGCTCGGCCGGTGGAGCACCCCCCGCGCGCTGGCCTCGCTGGTCTGGCCGCACTCGCTCGACGTGGTCCGCGACGCGCTCGAGCGGGTCGACCTGGGCTGGGCGCTGTACGAACGCACCGAGCGCCTGTCCGGCGGCGAGCGGCAGCGGGTGGCGATCGCCCGGCTCCTGGTGCAGGAGCCCGAGTTGGTGGTGGCCGACGAGCCCGTCTCCGGTCTCGACCCGGTGCGCGCCGCGAGGGTTCTCGGCCTGCTCGGCGCCTCGCCGACCGTGCGCACGCTCGTGGCCAGCCTGCACCAGCCGGCCCTCGCCCGCGCGCACTGCACCCGCGTGGTGGGCCTGCGCGAGGGCCGGATCGTCCTCGACGTCCCGGCCGCCGACGCGACCGACGAAGCCCTGCACGACCTCTACGAGCTCGTATGACGCTCCAACTCGACGCCCCGCCGACCCCGCCGACCGTACCCGCGCCGGGGCGAAAGCCTGTCAGCGGGCGGCGGATTCTGCTCCGCAGGCTCACGGCACTGGTAACGGTGGCCGGGCTGCTGGCCTGGGCGGCTGATCACGCCGTCCCGTCGGGCGGCGAACTGGTCAACCGAGGCGGCCTGGCCCTCCTCGACGACCTCGCGGCGACCGCGCTGCACCCCTCCCTGGACCCGGGCTTCCTCGGCGTGGTCCTGGAGGCGACGGCGACGACGGTCGCCCTGGCGCTGCTCGGGACGGCGGGGGCACTGGTGATCGGCCTGGTCGGCGGGCTGGTCCTCAGCGACGTGGCGTGGAGCGGCACGCTGCCATGGCCCTTACGTGCGGGGCGGCTTGTGCTGCGCGGCGCGCTGGTGGCCGTCCGCTCGGTGCACGAGCTGGTGTGGGCGCTGCTCTTCGTCAGCGTGCTCGGCCTCGACCCGCTCGTCGCCGTCCTGGCACTCGCCCTGCCCTTCGGCGCGCAGAGCGCCCAGGTCTTCGGGGAGACCTTCGACGCCGTGCCCGACGCGCCGCTGCGTGCGCTGCGCGCCGCCGGCGCCAAGCGTTGCCCGGCTCTGGCCTACGCCCTCCTTCCCGGCACGGCACCCCTGCTGCTGTCGTACTCCTTCTACCGGTTCGAGTGCGCCCTGCGGTCCGCGGTCGTGCTCGGCGTCGCCGGCGTCGGTGGCCTGGGATTCGAGCTCACGGTGAGCCTGCAGTCGCGTAACTGGGGCGAGGTCTGGACGCTGGTCGCGGCACTGCTGGCACTCGCGGGGGCGGTCGAGCTGTGGAGCCACCGCGTCCGCTCCGACGTCGCGGTGGTGACCTGCGCCGACTGGTCGGTCGGACACGAGCGTTCACGCGACGACGGCCGGTCGCCGCGTGGCCTGTCCCGCTCGACCCGCTGGTCCCTGGCCCTGGCGGTACCGGCGATCGCGGTCGCCTGGTGGTGGGTCGGCCTCTCAGCCGCCGGACTCACCTCGTCCCGCACCCAGGACCTCGCCGGTCGGCTGCTGTCCGACCTGTGGCCTCCCGCACTCCCCGAGGGCGGTCTGCGGGTACTGACCGGCGCCGTCCTCGACACCGTGGCCATGGCCGTCCTCGCCATGGTGGTGGCGGTCGTGATCACCCTGGTCGTGGGTCCTTGGGCCGGCCGCCCGCGCGCCGACCGGCGCGGCCCGACGTCCTGGGGCCGATGGGCCGTCTGGTGGACGGCCCGGCTGCTGCTCCTGGTGCTGCGGTCGGTCCCCCCGACGGTGTGGGCCGTCGTCGCGCTCCTGGGTCTCTTCCCGGGCGTCCTGCCCGGAGCCCTGGCACTGGGGCTCTACACCGGCGGCATCCTCGGCCGGCTGGTCGCCGAAGCCTGGGAGACCATGGACCTCGGGCCCCGGGAGTCCTTGCGCAACGCCGGTGTGCCCCGTGCGGTCTCGGCCGTCGTGTCCATGGGACCACCGTCCGCCAACCACCTGGTCACCTACACGCTCTACCGGTTCGAGATCTGCGTACGCGACACCGCCATCGTCGGCGTCGTCGGCGCCGCAGGTCTGGGTCGACTGCTCAGCGAGCGTCTCGCGGCCTTCGACTTCCCCGTGGTCACCGGCATCCTGCTGGCGTCATTGCTGGTCAGCCTCACCGTCGAGGTGCTGGGACGCCGACTGCGACGCGCGCTTCGGGCCTGAGCCAAGGTCGATGTACGTCTTCGTCAAGCGGCGGGCCCGGCTCTGAGAAATCACCGGAAGTGGTGGTCGGCCACTGCCCTCGCCATTGGTCCGCTCGGCCGCCGTAGGGCCGGCTCAGCGGCTGCCGTGGTCGCGGGCGTAGGCGGACAGGATCTGTTCTCGGGTGCCTTCGGTGTGCAGGAAGCGCTCGTCGAGTACGGCGGCGAGGTCGTCGAGTGAGGTGGCGAGCACTGCCGCGGCGAACCGGGCACCGGGGTGCTCCGCCCGTTGTGCCTGTTCGGCGAGATCGGCGGCATAGCCGAGGTTGAGGGCCAGCGAGGTGTCGCTGAGCCTGTCGTGGAAGTAGTAGGACTCGGGGTACTGGAGGAAGTCCACGCAGGCGCGTGCGATGTCGGCGGCGAGTTCGTCGAGCACGGCGGCCCCCGCGTCGGAGTCCGGATGACCGGCCGCCGGGCCGGCGCGGCGCAGCTGGGAGATGCGCAGTGCCAGCGCCCGCCGCCGGGCCAGGGCCGGAAAGATGCCGAGGATCCAGGAGACGGTGGCGGTCAGGAGCGCGAAGCCGACCAGAGCCTCCAGGGGCGCCACGATGCGCAGCCAGTCGGCCGAGGGTGCGATGTCGCCCAGGCCGAGTGTGGCGACGATGACCAGGGAGAGGTACAGGGCGTCCACCAACCCGGAATGCTCGGACGGCTTCAGCGTGCCGGAGAAGACGAACGCTTCCGGCATGTGCGGCCAGTACACCAAAGCCCAGCCCACGGCCATGGCGCAGGCCCACGTGGCCACCACGGCCACCATGCCGACGGGCCCGGCCAGCCCCACGGCCCTTTGGCCCTTGCGCCCCCGGGTGGACAGCCGCCACAGCAGGGTCATGACGAACCTGCTCAGTCCCCCGTGGCTGGTGGGGTGCCAGAGGGTGTGGAACACGTCCCGAAGGATGACCAGCACCACTGCCGCGCCGACCAGCGTGACCAGCCATTCCATGCGACCTCCCGGGGCGTGCCCGTCTCGGGTCCAGCGTGCGGCCGTCCCCGCCCAAGGCGATCAGGCAGGTGCTCGGCCTGTTTGCCCACCGCACCCGCGAAACGCCCAGTCGATGTGTCAGTCGTGGGGAACCAGGACGACCGGCTCCCGCACGTGGTGGATCAGAGCGTGGGCGACCGGTCCGGTGCGCGAACCGACCGCTGCGCGATTCCTGCGGCGGCCCACCACCAGCAGACCCGCTCCGGCCGCGGCACCGACGAGGACGTGGGCAGGGCGCCCTTCGCGCAGTTCTCCCTTGACGACGACAGAGGGGAACTTCTGACGCCACGGCACGAGCAGCTCCACCAGCTCCCGTTCCGCCGCCGTCCTGATCCGCGCGCGTTCGGCGGCGTCCGGGACGCCGTGCGAGAGCGGCGCGTGCCAGGCGTGTACGGCACGCAGCGGCGCGCGGCGCTTCTCGGCGGCGTGGAACGCGAACTCCAGCACCTCGTCGCACGGGCCGTCGATGTCGAGGGCGGCCGCGACGTCGCGGACGGGCCTGTGGGGTGACGGCTCCCTGTCGTCGTCCATCAGGTGTTCGTCCTCGGCCGTCTCACCGGCCCCTACGAGGACGAGCGGCCGCTCGATGCGGGCTGCGGTGGCCATGGCGACCGACCCTGAGAGGAATCCGCCGAGGCCGCTGGGGCCTTGGCTGCCAATGACGAGGAGTTCGGCGTTCTCCGCCTCGGCGACCAGTGCGGGAACGGGCGGCCTGTGCACCTGTTCGGCGGTGATGTGCAGCTGCGGATAGCGTTCGCTCAGCCGGTCGAGCACGCTGTGCAGCACCCGGCGGGCGTGGTACTGAGGGGCCCTGAGCTCGGGCAGAGCCGATTCGGCTTCACCCTCGGGCAGGCCCGCCTCCCAGGCGTGCACGAGCCTGAGCGGCAGTCCTCTCCGCAAGGCCTCCCGGGCCGCCCAGTCGGCCGCCGCCCGGCCCTCACCGGTATCGACCACACCGGTCACAACTGGCCTGATCATGACCGTCACCTCCCTGCCGGCTCCCCGTCTCGGTCTGCTGTCGATACCAGTGTCACGCCGCAGCGCACGCGGAGGCAGGGGCCACCAGGGCACGGCTGGGGGCCATTCGGCCCAGTCCAGGTCGCGCCGAGTCCCTCCGACTTCGCGTGCAGCCGTCGTACGGAGTCGTCCTCGATGCCGACCACCGCCAGTTCCACCCCGTCGGTGTGCCGGCGCAGCCGCAGGCGCTCGTGGCGCAGCAGTACTTCGACGTTCGGATGGCGGTCGGCGCCGTCGCGCAGGACCTGTTCCAGGGCGGGCTGGTGGATGAACATCTGCGGCGGATGACCATGACCGCGCGGGGTGGGGTGCGCGCTGAGGAAGGTGCGGCCGCGCGCGTCGAGTCGAGCGGCCGCTCGGCCGGCATGGCCCGCGCACGGGGGTAGATCTCGGCGTCGCGCTCCAGTACGACGCCCCTGAGGCCCATCGCACCTGCGTGGGTCTCGGCCCTGTCCCGGGGACTTCGCTCGGCTGTGCCCTTGGCACTGATCTCGCTCACCAGGCCACCTCACTGTCGTTGCATCGGCTCTTGCTGTAGCGCTTGTACAGACGCCGCGCGGGAAGCGCGCGAACGGGGTGGCGTCGCGGCAGCGCATCCTCGACGCCACTGTGGAGATCGCGGGCGAGCGCGGGTGCCCGGCGAGGACACCGGGACGCCGGCGGAGCGGGTGACGACGATGGCCGCGAACGTGGCGAAGTCGCTGATCGACGCGCCCGACTTTCTGCGCCTCGGCCTGATGCTCGCCCTGGAGCGGCGGCCCACCGAGCCCCGCGGCCGCACCGTCTTCCTCCAGGTCCGCGAAAGCGCCGGACAGAAGATCGCCGAAGTGGTAGAGGCGCTGTTCCCGGAGCTGGACGAGGCCGCTGTGCACACTCTGACCACCTACGCTGTCGCCGGCGCCGACGGTCTGTTCATCCAGCGGGAGATCAACGGCGACGCCGTCGACCTGGTGGCGTTGCTCGAGCTGCACGCACGACTGGTGTACGAGGCGACGGTCCGCATGGCGGCCGGGAGCGAGGGATGCCCCTGACCGCCGAGCAGCGCGCGAAGGGCGCACGGCTGCTGCGTACGGCCGAGCACGACCTGTTCACCCAAGAAGGCCAAGAGGTCGCCCCATGACCACCGCACCCCGCAGGATCGACGTCCACCAGCACCAAGTCCCACCCGTCTACCGCGACGCCCTCGCCAAGGCCGGGCATCGCCGACGCGGGCGGCCGGGCGCTGCCCGGCTGGAGTCCCGAAGCGGCCCCGGAACTGATGGACCTGCTCGAGACCGCACGGCGATCCTCTCCGTCTCCACCCCCGGCACCGGCTTCCTCGCCGACCCCACGGAGGCCGCCGACCTGGCCCGGCGACTCAACGACTTCTCCGCCGCTCTCGCCGCCGAACACCCCGACCGTTTCGGCTGGTTCGCCACGCTGCCCATGCCCGATGCCAACACGTCGGCCAAGGAGGCCGAGCGGGCCCTGGTCGGGCCTCGGCACCGAGGCCAGGACGCCCTGTGGCGGGTTCTCGACGAGCGCGGTGCCGTGGTGCTCGTGCACCCGGCCGACCTCCCGGCGCCGCCCGTTCCCCTTGATGGACGCCGCCGACGATCTCGTACGACCCCTGCGGGACCGCGAGGTACGGGTGGACCTCTCACGCCGAGACCGCCGCCGCCCGCTACGGGCTGGACACCCGCGGCATCCTGGTCGAGGTCGGCTGTCGCGGCATGGTCGGCGTCGTGCGGAGAGCGCCACCTGATCCGGGACGCCGGGTACCGGTCGCACGACGACGAGCAAGGTGGTGCCCCGTACGGCTCAGTCGTCCCCGTCGGCCATCCGCTGGGCCCGTGCACCGCCCCGGGTGCAGGTGATGTCGTACGCGAGGTCGTCGGCGTCTTCGGCGCTGGGCTCCGCCTCCAGACGGGCAACCCTGGCAGGGCCACGCTCCACGTCCCCAGGACCAGGCTCCTGGTCGATGGCGGGTCCGCCGGGGCCGGGCCTCATCCGTGCCCGGTCACTTCACGAAGCGGTACTTCAGGTGGGTGGCGAGGGGCGTGTCGACCACCCTGACCGGTTCGAGGTTCCGCCGCCCGGCGCCCAGTCCCTCGAAGAGCCGCAGTCCGTCTCCGAGGAGCGCGGGCACCACGTGCAGCTGCAGTTCGTCGATGAGCCCCTCCCTGAGGTACTGCCGCACCGTGCTCGCCCCGCCCGCGATGTCGACGTTCCTGTCCCCGGCGGCGGCCTTCGCCTGGTCGAGGGCGCTGTGGATGCCGTCGGTGACGAAGGTGAAGGTGGTGCCGCCCTCCTTGACCAGGGCCGGGCGGGGGCGGTGGGTGAGCACGAAGACCGGGGCCCTGAACGGTGGATTGTCGCCCCAGAACTCCTCGCCCGTGTCGTACATCATCCGTCCCATGACCACCGCTCCGGTGGCATCGAACCACTCGCGCATCAGCTCGGAGTCGCGGTTCTCCTCCCCGCCGGTCATACCCTGGCGCTGCCGCCAGCTCGCCAGGTCGTGGATCCACTCGAAGAGCGGCTCGGCGCCGTCGCCTCCCGGGTTGTCGAGGGAGACGTCGGTGCCGGCGACGTACCCGTCGAGAGAGATGGCCATATCCGCGGTCACGATCACGATGGGATGCTCCTGAGGTCCAGGGATGTACTGCCTTCACTCTCACGTCGATCGGGAACCGGCGCATTCGACATCCCCAGGGACACGAGACAGTCCCCGGAATGTCGCACACGCGTGAGGGCACAGTCAGTCGCGGGGTACCCGTCCCTTGCTCCGCATCGCGGTGAGGACACGCTGCTCGGCCAGGGAGCGGCCCGCGGCGTGTGGGGTGACGTCTCGGCGTTCGGCCTCTTCGAGGACGGTGACCGTGTTGGTTCGCAGCCTGGTCGAGATCGTCTCGAAGATGGCGACGGTGTCGGGCCGGAAGCCGGAGTGGCGGGCATCCATCGCGAAGGCGGCGGCGACGACGCCTCCGGCGTTGGCGACGAAGTCCGGGAGCACCGTGATGCCGCGCTGGGCGAGGATCGCCTGGGCCCCCGGCGACGTGGGCAAGTTGGCGCCCTCCACCACGAGTTGGGCCTTGATCTTCTGCGCGGTGCTGTGGTCGATGACGTCCTGCAGAGCGGCCGGCACCAGGACGTCACAGTCGACGGTGAGTTCCGCGCCGGAGGCGAGTGTGGCGCCCCGGCCCGGGAGGGTGACGAAGTGGTCGCCGTGCTCCTCGCGGGCGGTCAGGAGGTCGTCGACGTCGAGTCCGCTGGGGTCGTGCAGCGCGCCGTGGGCGGTGGAGACCGCCACCACGGTGGCGCCGAGTTCGGCGAACCGCCGGGCGGCCGCGCTGCCGACGGCGCCGAAGCCCTGGATGGCGACGCGGGCGCCGGACAGGGGCAGGCCAAGGCGCTGGGTCGCGGCATCGGTGGCCTCGGCGACCCCGTAGCCGGTGACGCCGAGCTTGTCGTACGCGACGCCTCCGAGGTGTTCCGGGGTGCCGACGGCGGCCCCGCGGTCGCCCAGCTCGTCCTGGATGATGGCGGCGTCGCTCTCGGTCAGGCCCATGTCGAGCCCCATCACGTACTCGCGGGGCACCTCGTTGTGCAGGGCCCGGGCGAAGGCGCGCAGGACGGCCTCCTTGTCGCGTGCGGCCGGATCGGCGACGATGCCGGCCTTGGCGCCGCCGTAGAAGAGGTCGACACCGGCCCACTTCCACGTCATGACCCGGGCGAGGCGGGCCACCTCGTCGACCGTCACGTGGGGGCTCATGCGGGTGCCGCCCTTGCCGATGCCCCGGGCGGTGTTGTCGATGACCAGCACGCCCTTCATGCCGGTGCGTCGGTGGGAGACGACGACGATCTTCTCGGGGCCCCAGTCGTCGACGAGGGAGAGTGCGTCAGTCACAGTCGTGATCCTTTGGTAGGGCGCGCGCGATGAGCTGGGCGAGGTGGGTGCCGGTACGGTCGGTGAGCTGGGCGATCTGGGTGCGGCAGCTGAATCCGTCGGCGAGGATGTCCGTGTCGAGGCCGGCGGAGCGCACGGCGGGCAGCAGGACCTGTTCGCCCGCGGCGACGGAGACGTCGTAGTGGCCGCGTTCGAAACCGAAGTTGCCGGCCAGGCCGCAACACCCGGATGCGAGCGTGGCGTTGTCGACACCCATGCGGTGCAGCAGGGCACTGTCCGCGCCGAAACCGGAGGTCGCGTGCTGGTGGCAGTGCGTCTGGCTGATCGATCGGGCTTCGACGCGCGGGGGCTGCCAGTCGGTGGCTCGGCGGACGAGGAGTTCGGCGAGGGTGACGGTGGCGTCGGCGAGCGCGCGGGCCTGGTCGCGGTCGTCGCCGTCAGTGTCGAGGAGTTCGGGCAGGTCGGTCCTGAGCGCGGCGGTGCAGCTGGGTTCCAGGCCGACGACCGGCAGACCGGCCTCGATCGCGGGAGTCAGGGCGGTGACGGTGCGCCGCGCGACGCGTCGGGCGACGCCGAGTTGGCCGGTGGTGATCCAGGTCAGTCCGCAGCACTGGGTGCCGTCCGGGACCTGGACGCGAAAGCCGGCGTTCTCCAGCACGGCGACGCCGGCTTGAAGGACCTCTGGTGAGAAGTGGTTGTTGAAGGAGTCGACCCAGAGCATCACCGGGCCGCGTCCGCCGTCGGCCGGCGGTGTGCGGCGGCGGAACCAGGTCAGGAAGGTCTCGTCCGCGAAGCGGGGAATCTCGCGCCGGCCGTCGATACCGCCGAGCCGCTTGACGATCGGCGCCGTCCGGGAGGCGGTGAGAGAGTTGACGAGTCGCGGCATCCTGGCGGCCAGGCGGGACAGCAGCGGCAGCCAGCCCATGGTGTAGTGCGAGGCGGGCCGGACGCGGCCTTTGTAGTGGTGGTGCAGGAACTCCGACTTGTACGTGGCGATGTCCACCCCGACCGGGCAGTCGGCGCTGCATCCCTTGCAGGACAGGCACAGGTCGAGGGCGTCGCGGACCTCGGTGGAACGCCAGCCGTCGGTGATCAGCTCGCCCTGGGTCATCTCGTACAACAGGCGGGCGCGGCCGCGGGTGGAGTCCTTCTCGTCGAGCGTGACCCGGTAGCTGGGGCACATGACGTCGCCACGATGAGCGGCGGTACGGCACTTGCCGACGCCGACGCAGCGGCGGGTGGCCTTGGCGAAGTCGCCGTCGTCGGCGTGGAAGGGGAGGATCGTGGTGAGGGGCAGCGAGGTGCGGTGCGGGCTGACGCGCAGGTTCCCGGCCACGGGCAGCGGCCGCACGATCATGCCGGGGTTGAGGCCGTTGTCAGGGTCCCAGATGTGCTTGAACTCCTCGAACAGGGCGATGATGTCGGGCCCGTACATCAGCGGCAGCAGTTCGGAGCGGGCCTGGCCGTCGCCGTGTTCGCCGGACAGGGAGCCGCCGTGCTCGGCGACCAGCTTCGCGGCGTCGGTGACGAAGGCGCGGAAGACGGCGGTGCCCTGTTCGGTGGTGAAGTCGAAGTCGATGCGCACGTGCAGGCAGCCTTCGCCGAAGTGGCCGTAGACCGGGCCCTGTAGGTCGTACCGCTTGAGCAGTTGGGTGAACCGGCGCAGGTAGGAGCCCAGTTGAGCGGGCGGGACGGCCGCGTCCTCCCAGCCGGGCCAGGCTTCGGAGCCGTCGGGGGTGCGGGTGGCCAGGCCCGCTCCGTCCTCGCGGATCCGCCACAGCCGTCGGGCCCGGGCGGGGTCGGTGATGACCTCGCTGCCGGTGCATCCCGTGGCCTGCCGGGCGGTCTCGGCGAGTTCCTTGCACCTGAGGGGCAACTCCTCTTCCGTGCCGCCGAGTTCGGCGAACAGCCAGGCCCGGGCGGCGGGCAGGGTGTCGATCGCGGTGCGGGTCTCGGGGCGGGTGACGATGTCGGTCAGCGCGTGGTCGAGGCCCTCCAGCGCCAGCGGCCGGTGCTCCAGCAGGGCGGGCACGGCGTCGGCCGCGGCGCCGGCGTCCTGGAAGCCGAGGACGACCAGGGCCCGGGCAGGGGGCGGGGAGATGAGACGGACGGTGGCCGAGAGGACCACGGCCAGCGTGCCTTCGCTGCCGACCAGGGCTCGGGCGAGGTTGAAGCGCCGCTCGGGCAACAGGTGCTCCAGCGCGTAGCCCGACACCTGCCGCGGGAACCGGCCCAGTTTCGTACGCAGCACGGCCAGGTCGCCCTGGGCGAGCCGGTACAGGGACGCGATCAGCCGTCCGCGGTCGTCATCGACGGCGATGGCCTCGTCGATCTCGGGCTGTGTCATCTCGCCGAGCCGGACCACCGTGCCCCGGTAGGTGACCACTTCGAGTTCCAGAACGTTGTCGGCGGTGCGTCCCCAGGCCAGGGAGTGCGATCCGCAGGCGTTGTTGCCGATCATGCCGCCGAGCGTGCAGCGGCTGTGGGTGGACGGGTCGGCGCCGAACAGCAGACCGTGGCCGGAAGCCGCCCTTTGCAGATCGTCCAGCACGATGCCCGGCTGCACCGTGGCCGTCCGCGCCTGGGGGTCCAGGGCGAGCAGCCGGTTGAAGTACCGGGAGAAGTCGAGCACGACGCCGGGTCCGACCGCCTGGCCGGAGGTGCTGGTGCCGGCTCCGCGCGAGGTGACCGGAACGCCCAGGCGGCGGCATTCGGCGAGGGCGTTGAGAACGTGCCGCCGCTCGCGGGGAAAGACCACGGCGAGCGGGATCCGGCGGTAGTTGGAGGCGTCGGCCGAGTACTGTGCCCGGCGGCCGGCGTCAGCGGCGACCTCTCCGCAGTCCCCTCGGCCGAGGGCATCGGCCACCGCTGCCGCGTCGGGGCTGCCGAGGTCCTGGACGGTCGTGGTCACTGTGCCCGCTCCTTCTGTCACGCCAGGCGCTTCGACCTGGCACTCCCACGATGTGGGCCGGGCGAGACCTCTCACAAGGACCAGCAGAACGAGAGAATTGACGCTCCAGGGCCACGAATGCTTATCCTCGCTCTCCCGCCCCAGGAGCCCGCCGTGCTGAAGCCACTGCACCTGCTCACGCTGAAGGCCGTCGTCCGCAGCGGGTCGTTCGCCGTCGCCGCCCGCGATCTCGGCTACACCGCGTCCGCGATCTCCCAGCAGATCTCCGCGCTGGAGAAGGAGACCGGTCTGATCCTGTTCGAGCGGGAAGCCCATGGGATCCGCCCGACGACCGCGGCGCACCGCCTGGTCGACCTCAGCGCGCGTGTACTGGCCGCCCTGGACGATCTGGACCACGAGGTGCGGGAGCTCGCGAGCGGCGCGACCGGCCGTCTGAGACTGGGCAGCTTTCCGACAGCGGGCGTCCGGCTGGTGCCCTCCGCCCTGTCTGCGCTGGTCGAAACCCATCCGCGCGCGCAGGTCCAGTTGGAGGAAGGCGAGCCGGAGGAACTCGTCGCCGCGCTCTGCGGCGGCGACCTGGATGTCGCGCTGGTCTACGAGTACGGGCTCAGCCCTCGCCAGTGGCCCGACGGACTGGCCCGCCATCCCTTGCTGCGTGAGGACCTCGTCCTGTTGCGCGCCCCCGACAGCGGCCCGAGCCCGAAGCTCGCGCAGCTGGCGCAGGCCCGCTGGATCACCAGCCGGGAGGGCACCGCGGGCGCCCGGTCGCTGGTCCGGCTGTGTGCGGCCGCCGGCTTCGACGCCCAGGTCGCCTTCAGGAGCAACAACTACGACGTCGTAAGGGAGCTGGTGTCCGCGAGGCTCGGTGTCGCGGTCGTGCCCGCCCTCGGTCATGTGCCGAGCGCGGGCATCGAGGCGACCCGGCTCACCCAGCGCTCCGCCCACCGCGACGTGATGGCGGTGCATCTGACCGAGAACAGCAATCCTCTGCTCGCCGGACTGCTGGACGCCCTACGACGGGCGGTGCCCGCGCAGGAGCCGTATCTGCACGCGGCCGCGTCGGACGCACGCTGATCTACGCGGGCCGCAGGGCGAGCGGTGCCTGTTCTACGTCGGCGTACCGCGCCGGGTTCCGGCCACCGCCCGCAGGACGTCGACCAGCGCGGCCACCGTGGGACGGTGCTCGGCGGAGGAGCGGAACACCACGACGATGTGCCGCTCGACCGTCTCGCGCAGGCGCACCACGTCGAAGTGCGAGGCGCGCAGCCTGAGCATCAGATCCGTGACGGTGCTGACCCCGATGCCCGCCTCGACCAGCGCCAGCGTGGCCGCGGTGTCCGTCACCTCGTGCTGGACATCGGGTTCGATGCCCGCCCGCCGGCAGGCGGTGCGCACGGCGCGGCCGTAGTAGCTGTCGGGCGACGGCAGGATCCACCCCAGGTTCCGGGTGTCGGACAGGGCGACCTCTTCGCGGCCGTCCAGCCACCCGGTGGGCACCGCCAGGGAGAACCGCTCCCGGTCCAGCTGCATCACCCGCAGGGCCGGATCACGGGGGATGGGCACATCGGGGTAGTCCAGGCCGAGCGCCAGGTCCACCGCGCCGGAGGCGACGGCGTCGTACACCTCGTCCACGTCCATGTCCCGGCTGTGCACGGCGAGTCGCGGGTGGGCCTCGCGCACCCGCCGCAGGGCCAGCGGCAGGATCTCGGCGGCGGCCGTGGCGAACAGACCCACCACCAGCACCCCCGATATCTCGCCCCGGCTGCGCTCCAGCGCCTCGACGGCTTCGGCCTCCGTGGACAGGATCCGCTCGGCATGCCGGGCCAGCGTCATCCCGGCGTCGGTCAGCTCCACCCGCCGCCCCACCCGCCGTAGCAGCTCCATGCCCGTGGTCTTCTCCAGCGCGGCGATCTGCTGGGAGACCCCGCCGGGGGTGTACCCGAGGGCCTGAGCCACCGCGGTGATGGTTCCGCGCCTGGTCAGCTCCACCAGGGAACGCAGCTGGGAACTCGTCCAGTCCATATAGGGACACTAATAGATCAGGTGCAGTAACTGTTCATGGACGTCAAAGGTCGGAGTGCGTCACGATGACGGGCAGACAGCTGATCAGCGTTTCGCCACTTACTGACAGCCCAAGCCGCGCCCCCGGGTCGATGCCTGTTCGGCTCTCGCGTCGGCCTTTGGAAGGGACGGCCTCTTGTCCTCCTCATCCACTCTCCGCTCCGTTCCGCCGACCGCGGATGTCGTGATCATCGGCGGTGGCGTGATGGGTGCCAGTGCCGCGTTCCATCTCGCCGAGGCGGGGGTGACCGACGTCGTCGTGGTCGAGCGCGGCGACCTGGCCTGCGGCAGCTCGGGCAAACCGATCGGCGGGGTACGCGCCCAGTTCTCCGACCCGCTCAACATCGAACTCGGCAGCCGAAGCCTGCGCGCCTACCAGGACTTCCCGCACCGCCCCGGCGCGGACATCCGCCTCGACACCGTCGGCTACCTGTTCCTGCTCACCACCGACCGGCAGGCCGCGGACTTCGAGGCCAGCGTCAGGACCCAGAACGCTCTGGACGTCCCCACCCGCATGGTCACCCCGGACGAGGCCCGCGTGTTGTGTCCTTACCTCGACACCGACGGACTCGTGGCCGCCGCCTACTCCCCCACCGACGGCCACGCCCGCCCCGGCCTGGTCGTCCACGGATACGCCGACGCGGCCGTCCGAGCCGGCGTCACCTTCGCCACGCACACCACCGTGACCGGCATCGACACCGCCGGCGACCGGGTCACCGCCGTCCACACCGACCGCGGCCGCATCGCCTGCTCCACCGTCATCTGTACGGCGGGCGCCTGGTCCGGGCAGATCGGCGACATGGTCGGGATCGACCTCCCGGTCAGGCCGGTGCGCCGCCAACTCGCCTTCACCGAACCGCTTTCGCCCCCGGCGCCCCGCATCCCCTTCACCATCGACTTCGCCTCGTCGGCCTACTTCCACAACAGCGACGACGGCCTCCTGTTCGGCCTCGCCGACCCCGACCAGCCCGACGGCTTCGACACCACCTGGACTCCGGAGTGGCTCGATCTGTTCCGGGACGCCGTACGGCAACGGGCCCCCGAACTCGCCGGCATGAGGACCGTCGACGGCTGGGCCGGCCTGTACGAGGTCACCCCCGACCACAACGCCCTCATCGGACGCTCCGGCGAGCTCGGCAACTTCCTGTACGCCACCGGATTCTCCGGCCACGGCTTCCTGCAGGGCCCCGCCGTCGGCGAGATCCTGCGCGACCTCTGCCTGGACCGAGAACCGTTCGTCGACATCTCCCCGCTCAGCGCCGACCGCTTCGGCGCGGGAGCCGAGATCCGCCCCGAAGCCCACGTGGTGTGAACACCCCGAACTCCCGATACCGAGCCCCCTGTTCGAAAGGCAGGCCCTTCCATGATCAGCCAGTGGCAACTGCGCGCCGCCTTCGCCGCCCGGCTCTCCGACATGTACGGCCGGGAGGTCCCCGCCTACACCACGCTCGTGGACGTCTCGCGCGAGGTCAACGAGGACGTCCTGCGCGCCCAGGGCGCCGATGCCGAGCGGCTCGGCTCCATCAGCCGCGTCACGGCGGAACGGCACGGCGCCATCCGCGTCGGCACCCCCGCCGAACTCCGGCAGGTCGCCCGTGTCTTCGGCGCCCTGGGCATGCACCCGGTCGGCTTCTACGACCTGCGGGAAGCCGCCTCCAGCGCGGTGCCCGTCGTGTCGACCGCGTTCCGTCCCGTCGACGGCGAGGAACTGGCCCGCAACCCCTTCCGGGTCTTCACCTCCCTGCTCACCCCGGCGGACCCGCGGTTCTTCGACGCCGGACTGCGCTCCCGCCTGGAGACGTTCCTCGCCGGCCGCGAGCTGTTCCCGCCGGAGCTGCTCGCGCTGGCCGATCGGGCGGAGGCCGAGCGTGAACTGCCCGAGGAGGACGCCGAACGGTTCCTCCAACTAGCCGTCGCCGCCTTCGAGTTGTCGACCGAGCCGATCGACAGGGCCTGGTACGAGACCCTGGAGCGGGTCTCCGCCGTCGCCGCGGACATCGGCGGCGTGCGCAGCACCCACATCAACCACCTCACCCCGCGCGTCCTGGACATCGACGAGCTCTACCGTCGTATGACCGAGCGCGGCATCGAGATGATCGACACCGTCCAGGGGCCTCCCCGGTGGAAGGGCCCCGACCTGCTGCTGCGCCAGACGTCCTTCCGGGCCCTCGCCGAACCCCGTGCCCTGCGCCTCGCGGACGGCAGCGTCACCCGCGGAGCCCTGCGCGTGCGCTTCGGAGAGGTCGAAGCCCGCGGCATCGCCGTGACCCGTGCGGGCCGCGCGCTCTACGACCGCCTGCTCTCCCTCGTCGACGAGCAGGCGGCGCTCCATCCCGGAGCGGACCGGACCGAACTCGCGCGCACCCTGTGGGCGGAGCACATCCCGGGCACCGAACGCGACCTCGCCGCCCAGGGGCTCGCGTACTTCACCTACCACGTCGCGCCCGACCGGCCGCAGGACGGCAGCCGCCCACCCGCAGCCCTCAGTGACCTGGTGGCACACGGCTGGGTGCGCCCCGAGCCCGTCGTCTACGAGGACTTCCTGCCCCGTTCGGCGGCCGGCATCTTCCAGTCCAACCTCAGCGACGCGGGCTCCCGGGACAACGACCAGCAGGGCACCGCCTACGACAGCGACTGGCTCTCCGGCGCCATCGAGCGAGAAGTCCTGGACCCCTTCGCCCTGTACGAGCGGCAGCAGAACGACTCCCTCGCCCAGGTCGCCAGGGAATTGCACCTCACCACCCTCAAGGGAGCATCATGACCAGCACCACCCTGCCCACCACCGAGGACCTGCGCGCCCGTGCCCGTACGAGCCTCGAACACATCGGCGTGACCCTCCCGGAAGGCACCGGCCTACAGGCCCGTACCCCCATCACCGGCGAGAACCTCTTCGGCCTGACCCCCGCGACCGACGCCGCCGCCGAGGAGGCCGTCGCCGCCACCCACGAGGCGTTCCTCGACTGGCGCACCACGCCCGCGCCCCGCCGCGGCGAACTCGTCCGCCGCCTCGGCGAGTTGCTGCGCGAACACAAGAGCGACCTGGCCGACCTGATCACCATCGAGGCGGGCAAGATCCGCTCGGAGGCGCTCGGCGAGGTCCAGGAGATGATCGACATCTGCGACTTCGCGGTCGGTCTGTCCCGCCAGCTCTACGGCCGCACCATCGCCTCCGAGCGCCCCGGCCACCGCCTGGCCGAGACCTGGCACCCCCTGGGCGTGGTCGGCGTCATCTCCGCGTTCAACTTCCCCGCCGCCGTGTGGTCGTGGAACACCGCCGTGGCCCTGGCCTGCGGCGACACCGTGATCTGGAAGCCTTCGGAGTTCACCCCGCTGATCTCCCTGGCCTGTGACAAGCTGCTGGCCCAGGCGGCCGAGGAGGCCGGCGCGCCCCGCGACGTACACCGACTGCTGCTCGGCGACCGCATCATCGGCGAGAAGCTGGTGGACGACCCCCGCGTCGCGCTCGTCAGCGCCACCGGCTCCACCCGCATGGGCCGCGAGGTCGGCCCCCGGGTCGCGGCCCGCTTCGGCCGCAGCCTGCTGGAGCTCGGCGGCAACAACGCCGCCGTCGTCGCCCCCTCGGCCGACCTCGACCTCGCCGTGCAGGGCATCGTGTTCGCCGCCGCCGGCACGGCGGGACAGCGCTGCACCACGTTGCGGCGCCTCATCGTCCACCGCGACATCGCGGAGACGCTCGTCGCGCGCCTGACGGCCGCGTACGCCAAACTCCCCATCGGCGACCCGTTCGACGAGGGCACCCTGGTCGGCCCCCTCATCTCCACGACCGCTCTCGACGCCATGCACGACGCGGTCGCCCGCTCGCAGGCGCAGGGCGGCAAGGTCCTCGCGGGCGGAAACCGGCGCCTGGCCGACTCGGCACCGCGGGCCGCCTACGCCGAGCCGGTCATCGTCCGCGTCGACGAACAGACCGACGTGGTCCGGGAGGAGACCTTCGCCCCCATCCTCTACGTCCTGACGTACGACACCTTCGAGGAGGCCATCGCCCTGCACAACGACGTCCCGCAGGGCCTGTCCTCCAGCATCTTCACCCGCGACCAGCAGGAGGCCGAGCGCTTCCTCTCGTCCGAGGGCTCCGACTGCGGCATCGCCAACGTCAACATCGGCACCTCCGGCGCGGAGATCGGCGGCGCCTTCGGCGGTGAGAAGGAGACCGGCGGCGGCCGCGAGTCCGGCTCCGACGCCTGGCGCGCCTACATGCGCCCGGCCACCAACACCATCAACTACTCCAGTCGACTCGCCCTCGCCCAGAACGTCAGCTTCCTGTAGGCCGTTCGGCGGGTGTCAGAGGCCGCTGGATCCGGAGGCCGGTCCGTCCTGGGTACACCTCACAGGGGCACCCGGGCACGGACGGTGGCGCCTACGCGCGCAGTCATGGAGCTGGAGAGCCTCGGGACCTCTCTCAAGAGCCGCCGCGACCGGGTCACGCCTGACTCACGCAGGTGCGGAACCGAGCACAAGAAGCCGTGCGAAACGTGTCGCGACCATGGTGGCGGCCGTCCTCGTGGCTCCGACCCTGGTGGCCGGTTGCAGCCTTCGCTGAGTTGGTGAAACAGCCTTGTCTCGCGATCGATGACGAGGACGCTGGGCCTACCAGGCTCAGCATCTTCGTCGAGGCGACGGAGACGCACTACAAGGGCAATCCCACGTCCTGCCAGTGGGGAGCGCGAGGCGGGCTGATGTCCTCGCGCACCTTCCTTAACTGACCGGTCAGCAGCGGGAGGGGTCCCGGCGGACGGCTGGGAAACTGCCGCCTGCGCTCACGCCCGCTCAGAACGCGTCAGACGGAGGTGGTGTCTGTGACCAGGACCCCGGGGGTACCGCCTCCTCGCGTCCGGCCTTGGTGCTGAGCATGATGCTGGCCCTGATCCTGGCCCTGGTGTGGGCCGGTTCCGCGCAGCCGACGGCTGCCGCCGCGATGCCCGCCGCGGCGCCGCAGGCCCTGCCGGATCCGGAGACCACCGAGGAACAGATGCAGGCGGCCAAGGAGTTCGCCGGACCGGACGGGAAGGTCTCCAGGAACAACGTCCTGGTCAAGCACTCGGACGGCGAGTACGAGTGGATCGTCCTGTGCGTGGGCCGGAAACCCGACGGAGCCACCGCGTTGATCGACAGCCACGGCCGCGTCCACGACGGCGGAATCGACGACTTCCGGGCGCACAACGACCTGCTCAGCGAGGACGACGAGATCACTTTCAACCGTGACATCGCATCCAGCACCCCGGGCAACCGCGTCAAGCTGGTCACGCTGTCCGGGCACACGGGCCGGGACTGGACGCCGTGGCTCATCGCGGGGAGCACGGTGGCGGTACTCGCCGGTGGCGCACTGCTTCTCGTACGACGTGCTCGCCGGGCCGCACGGGGCGGGCCGACGTCAACCGCCGGGGAGACGACCTGGTGACGAGGAGAACGCGTTGCCGACCGCGGAGGCCAACCGACGACGAGGTGGCGCGAGGGCCGTCCTCGCTGCGCCGACAAGCGGCACGCGACCTGTGCGGTCGTCGGCCTCGCCCTGCCGCTCCCCACCGTTGGCTGCGCGAGTGACGGTCAGGAGCCCTCCGCGTCTGCGGCATGATCCGCCGGACAGGCCTAGCCTGACAGTGTGGTGAGTCTCCCATGAGCTCCGTACCCAGGGAGCCCGAGGATCTCGTGCGGGCCCTCAGGGCCGCCGGGATCCGGGACGAACGGCTGCTCGAGGCCGTGCGGACGACGCCCCGGGCGCACTTCGTCCCGGCCGGTCAGGTGGCCGCCGCCTACCGGGACGTACCCGTTCCGATCGGGGAGGGGCAGGTCACCACCCAGCCGTCGCTGTCCGCCACGATGATCGAGAGTCTCGGTCTGGAAGGGCGCGAGCACGTCCTCGAGGTCGGTACCGGTCTCGGCTTCCAGACCGCGCTGCTCGCCCGGCTGGCCGCCGACGTGGTCAGCATCGAGATGTGGCCGGACCTCGCCCGGCAGGCACGCGGCAACCTCACGCGGCACGGGGTACGGAACGTGGAGCTGCGGGTCGGCGACGGCAGCGGCGGCGTGCCGGACCGCGCACCGTACGACGCGGTCATCGTGTCAGCCGCCTTCCCGGACGTGCCCGCGCCGCTGATCGCGCAGGTGCGGCCGTCCGGCCGCCTGGTGCAGCCGATCGGGCCGGGCGGGCACGAACAGGTGGTGTGCTTCGTGCGCACCGCGTCGGGGCTGGAGCGGCGGCGGGTGCTGACCGCGGCCCGCTTCGTCCGGCTGCACGGACGGTACGGCTATCCGCACAGCGATGCGGATTCTCTGTAAGGGGCGGCACGGATACGTCCGCACGGATAAGTCCGCACGGACACGTCCGAAGGACCGCAGAGGGCCTCCCCTACTCGTCCCCGGCCTCCTCCCCCACTCGCACGACCGCCAGCGTGATGTTGTCGGGGCCGCCCGCCGCGATGGCGGACTTCCACAGTTCGAAGACCGCACGGCCGTCGTCGTACTCCCGCATCACCTCGTCGAGTACGTCCTCCGTCAGCGGGTCGGTCAGACCATCGGTGCAGATCAGGTAGCGGTCGCCGGGCGCCAGGGATGAGGCCGTCACATGGGGAAGGACGGGGCGGTAGCCGGGGCTGCCGCCCAGGCACTGGGTGACGATGGACGTGGTGCGCTGCCCGGGTGCGAGCGGGGGGCTGTCGTCGACGCTCACCTGGCGCAGCCCGTCGTCGGAGGCCGCGAAGACCCGGCTGTCGCCCACGTTGAACGCCAGCAGCGAGCCGGGCCGTGCGACGACTCCGGCGACCGTCGTCCCCATCGTGGCGAGCTCGCTGCCCTCATCTGCGTCGGCGGCCTGGTACACGGCGCGGTTGCAGGCGTTCAGGGCGTCGCGGACGGCGCCCTCGCTGCTCAGGGCGGGGCCGATCGATGCGAGCCGGCGGACGACCAGGGTGCTGGCCACGTCGCCGCCGGGATGCCCGCCGAGCCCGTCGGCGACGGCGACGACGAGGGGTGTCCCCAGCGGGAAGACCAGGGTCTGCGGATTCTCGGTCACGGTGGCGCACAGGGTCCACGGTCCGATGACGAGGCTGTCCTCGTTCCGGTCGCGGAGCAGCCCGGGATGGCTGAGCGCACTCACAGCGACGTACGGCATGGAGCGCCACCGCCTTCCGCACCGGACACACCGCCGGGCCGGGCCTCCGCTCCCAGTCTAGGAACGGCGGCGACCGGCATACCAGGGGGCGCCGGCGACGGCCGCCTTGCCCGCACCGCCGGCCAGGCGGAGGGCTCAGCTCTCGGTCGGGGTGAGCACCACGAAGTCCGCCTGCGACGGGTCGAGGCAGACGGCCAGGCGGCCGACGCCCTCCGCGTCCTCCGGTCCCATCTGCACGCTGCCGCCGTTCTCGGTGACCTTGGCGACCGCGGCGTCGCAGTCGGTGACGTTGAAGACCGGGTGCCAGTACGGCCGCCCGCCGGCCAGGGCGAGGTTCTCCTTGGGGAGTTCCATGAGGCCGCCCTGCATGCGCTCCTCGGGAAGCCCGGCGGGGGTGATGAGGGTGTACGTGCCCCCGCCGCCCGGCAGCTCCATGTCGCTGTACTGCCAGTCGAAGACACCGCCGTAGAACTCCCTGGCCGCCGCGGCGTCGCTCGTGTACAGCTCGGTCCAGGACAGCGAGCCCGGCTTGTCCGCCAGCTCGAAGCCACTGTTCTTCCCCGGCTGCCAGACGGCGAACTGGCCCCCCGACGGGTCGCTGTACTGCGCCATCCGGCCCCAGTCGTCCAGGTCCCTCGGCGCCACCCGCACCGTGCCGCCCGCGCGCTCCACGGCCTGGGTCGTGGCGTCCGCGTCGGTGACGCTGAAGTAGATCATCCAGGCCGAGCGCGCGCCCTCCTCGGTGAGCTTGCCGAGCCCGGCGACGGTCTTGCCGTCCTTCCGGAACATCCCGCCCTCCATGTCCTCCCCCTCGCCCATGGACTCGTACTCCCAGCCGAGCACCGCGCCGTAGAAGGCCGCGGCGGCCCGGACGTCGGGGGCACCGAGGTCGAGCCAACAGGGGGAGCCGGGAGTGAGGTCAGTGGTGATCACGGCGATTCCCTTTCGCAGATCCTGTGTGACATCAGCGTGACACCCGGCACTGACAATCGCGCGTCGGCCGCTGTCCGTGTGGACCGGCGGTGTGGACCGGCGGTGTGGACTGAGCGGCGACCCGGATTGTCCGTCGCGCGAAGGGATACTCCGACGATCTTGGGGGTGGTACAGGTACTGGCGGCGTCGGTACCGCCTACAGGGGGCTTCGGGATCAGATGTCGTCGCGGTCGAACAGTTCCTTGACGCCGCGGGCCGTGAGCGCCAGCTGCTCCGGCGTGCCGGCATCGATGACCAGCGACAGCTGCTCCGACGGCCAGCCATGGGCGAGCGAACCCAGCACCGCGCTGCGATGACGGCCGACCTGCGGCATTGCCTGTTCCATGCGCGTCTGCGTGGTGAAGACCGGCACCACCTCGGTGCCGTCGTCGAGTTCGTACACGGGCAGGCTCAGCGCCATGGGATCCGGGCCGACCGCGTCCATGTCGGCGGGCAGCAGCACCTCGCTGCCGGCCAGCGTACGCAGTGCCGTCTCGTCCGCTCCCTGCTCGACGACCACGCGCAGGGCCTGCTGGACGGCGGCAGCACCGCTGTCGGATGGGGAGTCAGTCATCGGTCGTCCAATCGCCGTGCGGAACACATGTCTCCTGTCGCAGTCCCGATACCGGGTACCCAGGACTGCGGCCGGCATGTGCCACCCAGGTGGCCCTTGTGGCAGCGGCTGCCCAGGGCTCATGCCAGGGCGTTCACCGCTGCCGCGAAGAGCCGTGGCAGGCGTGCGGCCGTGGGCATGATGTGGGGGGCGAGCACGGGCTGCTGACGGGCTCTCACCAGCAGTTCCGTCAGGAGGCGGTGACGGCGGGTCGCGCGGCTCCAGTCGGTCTCGTAGCGGCTCGGTGTGCCGCGGCGCACGTTGGCGACCAGGGCTTCGGCGCCGGTGAGGGCGAGGGAGACGCCCTCACCGGTCAGCGCGTCGATGTATCCGGCGGCGTCGCCGACGAGCAGGACCCGCCCGTGGGCTCGGGTACGGGCTCTCTGGCGCAGCGGTCCCGCGCCCCGCACCGGGGTGACGGCCGCTTCCGGGGGGAGGCGGGCCGCCAGTTCGGGGAAGCCGTCCAGTTGGGTGGTGAAGGGGGCTCGCCGGGCCGTCAGCAGGGCGACGCCGACGAGGGCGGGGCCGAGCGGGGTGACGTACGCCTCCGCGTGCGCTCCCCAGTGCACCTCGACGTACGGCGACCAGGGGGGCACCGCGTAGTGCCGGCGCAGCCCGTACCGGGGTGCCCCGGCCCCCCGGGTCTTCGTCCCCAGGCCGAGGGAACGGCGCACGGGTGAGTGCAGGCCGTCCGCGGCGACCAGCCACCGGGCGCGCAGTCCGGTGCCGGGGACGGTCACGCCCGTGGTGTCCTGCCGTACGTCCTCCACCCGCAGGGGCACTACCGGCACCCCCGCGTCCTGGACGGCCCGGTGCAGGGCGCCGTGCAGGTCGGTGCGGCGCGCACCGAGCCCGGGGCCGTGCCGGAACGCGGCCTGGACCTGGCGGGGGCCCTGGATGTACCGGATGCCGGTGATGGGGTGGCCGGGGACCTCCAGGCCGAGGGCGGTGAGGGCGCGGACGGCGCCGGGCATCAGGCCCTCACCGCACGCCTTGTCGACCGGCGCCCGGCGTGGCTCGGCGATGACGGTGTCGAGACCGGCGCGCGCGGCGTGCAGGGCGGTCGCGAGGCCGGCGGGTCCGCCTCCGACGATCAGCAGGTCGTGGCCGCCGCTCACGCGGGCGCCGCTTGGGTGAGTGCCGCGTTCTCGCAGCGGATACGGACCGCGAGCAGCACCGCGTTGGCGGCGCTGAACACCGTCGCGGTCAGCCACGCCGAGTGCACCAGGGGCAGGGCGGCGACCTCCACGACGACCGCGACGTAGTTGGGGTGGCGCAGGAAACGGTAGGGTCCGGCGCCGACCAGGCGCGCTCCGGGGACCACGATGACCCGGGTGTTCCAGTACGGCCCGAGTGTGGTGATGCACCACCAGCGCAGGGCCTGGGCCAGCAGGGCGAGCGCCAGCATGGGCCACCCCAGAGCGGGCAGGAACGGTCGGTCGGCGAGCACGGGCTCGAGCAGGCAGCAGGCGAGCAGGCCCGTGTGCAGGGCGACCATGACCGGGTAGTGGCCGCGGCCGTGCTCCACACCGGCGCGGGCGATGGTCCAGGTCGCGTTGCGCCGGGCGACGAGGAGTTCGGCGACGCGTTCGGCGGCGACGGCGAGGACGACAAGCGTGTACCAGGGCATGAGGATCACTCACCAGCGCAACAGGACGAGTTCGGAGCAGAATCCCGGGCCCATCGCCATGAGCAGCCCCCACGTGCCGGGCTCGGGCCGACGGGACTCCCGGATGCTCTGCAGGATGTGCAGGACGGAGACGGAGGACATGTTCCCCACCGTCGCGAGGGAGCGCCGCGCGGTGTCGAGGGCGCCGCCGGGCAGGCCGAGGGCGTCGGTCACGGCGGAGAGGACCCTGGGGCCTCCCGGATGGCACACCCAGGTTCCGATGTCGTCGGTGGTGAGGGCGTGTTCGGCCAGGAAGGCGCGCAGGTGCCGGCCGAAGTGGTCCCGCACGATGCCGGGAATGCCGGCGTCGATCACGACGCGGAATCCGCCGGCGCCGATGTCCCACCCCAGGAGCCGTTCGGTGTCCGGATACAGGCGGCTGCGCGTGGTGACCACCGAGGGTCCGGCCGCGTCCGGCCCGGCGCGACCGCTGTCGCTCCCACCGCCGCCGCTCCCACCGCCGCTTCCGCGTGCGACGAGCGCGGCCGCCCCGTCACCGAACAGGGCGCCGGCGACGAGGTTGGCCCGGGAGTCGTCGCGCTGCTGGAGCGTCAGCGAGCAGAGTTCGACGGTGAGCAGCACAGCGGTGTCGTCGGGGTGCCCACGCAGATAGTCGTGCACCCGGGCGAGGCCCGCGGCGCCCGCCACGCAGCCCAGGCCGAACACCGGAAGTCTCTTGACGTCGGACCGCAGCCCCATGCGCCCGGCCAGCCGGGCGTCGAGCGACGGGGCGGCGACGCCGGTGATGGAGGCGCACACCAGCAGGTCGACGTCGGCCGGCTGGAGCCCCGCCTTCTTCAACGCGCCGGTGAGGGCTTCCTCGCCCAGTTCGAGGCCCGCCGCCATCCACGCGTCATTGCTCCGCCCGAAGTCGCCGAGACCGGCGTACCGCTCGATCGGCAGGGCGAGATGACGTGTGCGCACACCGGCGGACGCGTGCAGTCGGCGCAGCACGGCGCGGTCCGCCCCCGGGGGCAGGCACAGGTCGCCGATAGGCTCGGTGAGGTCGTCCTGGTCGTAACGGTGCGGCGGCAGCGCGGTGTGGACGGCGACGATCGTGGTCGCCGCGGCGGGCACGGGCGTCCGCCGCGGCGCGGTGGGCGGGGACGGGGACGGGGACGGGGACGGGGACGGGGACGGGGACGGGGACGGGGACGGGGCATGATCGACGATGGCGGAGACACGCATGTCGGTAATGTCTTCCTCACCCTGCGTGCCGGATTACCTTGCACACGTGTCTCTCCACCCGTCCGGGGTTCTCTCGCGTACGACACACCGTGTCCCGGCGCTGCTGCGCTCCTGCCACCTGGAGCCGGCGATCGCCGTGACGGTGTTCGTGACCGCCCTGGCCGTGGCGGCGGGCCGCGGGGTGGCGGGGTCGGCGGCGGTGGCCGCGGCCGTGCTGGCCGGCCAGCTCTCGATCGGCTGGTGCAACGACGCGGCCGACGCGCGGCGCGACACGGCCTGCGGGCGCCGCGACAAGCCCGTGGCCACCGGCGACCTCCCGCCCCGAGCGGCGGCTGTCGCGGCCGGCACGGCCCTGGGGCTGTGCGTGCCGCTGTCACTGCTGAGCGGCGCCGTCGCGGGAGCGGCACACCTGGGCATGGTGGCCGCGGGCTGGGCCTACAACCTGCGGTTGAAGCACACGGTGCTCTCACCGCTGCCCTATGCCGTGGCGTTCGGCGCACTGCCGGCCTTCGTCACCCTCGGTCTGCCGTCGCCGTCCTGGCCCGCCTGGTGGGCGGTGACGGCGGGGGCGCTGCTGGGTGTCGGCGCGCACCTGCTGAACGTCCTTCCGGACATCGAGAACGATCTCGCGACCGGCGTGCGCGGGCTGCCGCAGCGGCTGGGCCGTCCGGCCTGCCGGTGGCTGGCTCCGTTCCTGATGCTGGCGGCCGTGGGCGTGGTCGTCGCAGGGCCGCCCGGGGCGGTGGGGATCCCGGACCGGTTCCTGGCGGCGGCGGCCGGGACCGTCGCGGTCGCGGGTACGGCTGTGCCGTCCGGGGACCGGAGCCGGTGGCCGTTCCGGACGGCGATCGTGGTGGCCGGCGCGGCCGTGGCCCAACTCCTGCTGCGGGGCTCGGACATGGCCTGACACCGGGCCCGTACGACGCGGCCATGTCGGGTGTCAGGTCCGCGATGAGGGGGATGATCTTTCCACGTACAGCGGTCATGCTCACCGAGCAGTACACCGCGCCCGTACCCGGAGAGGACCGAAAGCACGTGATCACCGAGACCCCCGCCCCCGAAGCCGCGGCCGGCGGCACCACGCACCGCGAGGGGGGTGAGCCGGTATGACCCTGCGTTGCGCCGTACTCGACGACTACCAGGGCGCCGCCCTCACGCACGCGGACTGGACGCCCCTCGCGGGGAAGGTGGACGTACGTGTCCTCCGGGAGCACGTCACCGACCGGGAGAAGCTGGTCGACGCGCTCGCCGACTGCGACATCGTCGTGGTCATGCGGGAGCGGACGCCCTTCGACGCGGACCTGCTGCGTCGACTGCCGCGGCTGCGGCTGCTCGTCACCACGGGCATGCGCAACGCCTCCATCGATCTCGCGGCAGCCGCTGCCGCGGGGGTGACCGTCTGCGGCACGGCCAGCAGCAGCACCCCGCCGATGGAGCTGTCCTGGGCACTGATCCTTGGTTTGGCACGGCAGTTGACGGTCGAGAACCGGGCCCTGCGGGAGGACGGGCCGTGGCAGTCCACGGTGGGCCAGGACCTGCACGGCCGGACGCTGGGGCTGCTCGGACTCGGCAAGATCGGCAGCCGTATGGCACGCGTCGGCGCGGCCTTCGGCATGGAGGTCCTCGCCTGGAGCCAGCACCTCACCGCCGAGCGCGCCGCCGCCGAGGGAGCCCAACTGGCCGACGGCAAGGAGGACTTGCTGCGGCGCAGCGACTTCGTGTCGGTCCACCTCGTGCTGTCCGAGCGCACCCGCGGTCTGCTCGGCGAGGCGGAACTGCGTGCCATGAAGCCCGGCGCCTATCTGGTCAACACGTCCCGCGCCGGGATCGTCGACCGGGCGGCGCTGCTGCGCGCCCTGCGCGAGGGCTGGATCGCCGGGGCCGGCCTCGACGTCTTCGAGACCGAACCACTGCCCGCCGACGACCCCCTGCGTTCCTTGCCGAACGTCCTGGCCACGCCCCACCTCGGCTACGTCACCGAGTCCAACTACCGCACCTACTACGGCGAGGTGGTGGACGACATCACCGCCTACCTCGCCGGGGAACCGGTCAGGCTGTTGCGAGCGGGCTGATCACGGGGCGGACTTGGCTTGAGCAGCGCGGCGGTCATGGCGGGGGCCAGCAGCAGACCGTTCACGTAGAGCCCGAAGGGTGCCCGCCGAGCCCGCCGTGCCGCCGATGACGAGGGCATCCGGTCCGTGATCCCCGTCCGCCCCACCGGGACCGCGACCCTCACGGCCCATCCGCGAGCGGTCGTCCGAGGTCCTCGACCACGTCCACGAAGTCCCGGACCAAAGGGCTCAGGGGGCCACGCGGGCATGCGACGGCGATGCGGAGCGGCTCGATGTCGGTGACCCGGCGCCAGGTGAGTTCGGGGTGGGTGTAGTAACCCGCCATCGACTCGGCGCCGATACAGACGGCGCTGCCGGCGGCGACGTGTTCGAGCATCTCCTCGACGTTGTCGTTCTCCGGACCCCACAGGGGTGCCGATCCGTCGGGGCGGGGATTGACCGCCCACCAGTCGACCCACTCCCTGGGGGCCTTGCGGGTCCACATCAGGGGCTCGCTCCGCAGATCCATGATGCTCACCGCGTCGGCGGCGGCCAGGGGGTGCGTGACGGACATCGCCACCCATCGCGGCTCCGTCGCGACGACCTCGAAGCGCAGCCCGTCGAGATCCGCCGGCAGCCATACGAAGGCGACGTCGGCCAGCCCCTGCCGCAGTGCCTCCGCCTCGCCGCCCCAGTCGAACCGCTTCGGCTCCACCCTGATCCCCGGGTACCGCGAGGTGAACTCGGCGCGTGCCCGCCGGCCCAGCGCCCCCGCGCCGGTCGCCACGAACCCGATTCTCAACAGCCGGTTGCGCGCCGCTTCCGACGTCCGGACCTCCCGCGCCGCCAACCGCCATTCCCCCACCATCCGGTGGGCCGTGGGCAGCAGGTTCTCGCCGGCCGCCGTGAGCCGCACCTCTCTTCCCGCCCGGTCGAACAGACGGACCCCGAGGTCACTCTCCAGCCGCTGGATCTGCCGGCTCAACGACGGCTGGGAGACGAAGAGTTCCTGTGCGGCACGGGTGAAGCTCAGATGCTCGGCCACGGCCACGAAGTAACGCAGCACCCTCGTGTCGACATCCACGGCCGGCCTCCTCGATCCGCAGGCGGAACATCAGCGTCGGAGCACCATGCCGCATCGGAGCATCCATGCCTCAAACGTATGGACACAGGCATTGGACCGCATCGGGATCCGGCTGATTCCGTGAAAGCACGCCGAGGACGAGGTCCAGGCCGAGTACGAGGATGAAGACGAGGAGTGTGCGGTGGGCGAGTCGTTGAGCAGAAGCAGCGTGTTGCGGGGCGCGGGTCTGGGTGCGGCGGGACTGGCCGCCGCGATGCTGTCAGGAGCGGGGACCGCCGGGGCCAGGACGGCGGCCGGGGCGGGAGAACTCCCGCATGTGCGGCTCATCCGCCGCTATTACGAGGCGTACGCGTCGGGTGATCCCGACGCCCTGAGGCCGTTCTTCACGCCCGACATCCGCTGGACGATTCCGGGCCACCACCCGCTGGCCGGGACGAAGGAAGGCATCGAGGAAGTCCTCGCCTTCTTCCGGGAGTTACGGAAGTCCGGATTCCGGGCGGAGACGCTGTGCATCGCCGCCGACCGGGACTGGGTCGTCGATCTGCACCGGGGGTGGAGCACGACACCCGAGGGGCTCGACACCACATGGGCACTGGCCTTCAGGATCCGGAACGGCAGGATCGCCGAGGCGATCAACTTCGCCGGGGACCAGCACGCGGCCGACGCGTTCTTCTGGCGCGCCCATCCGCTCGCTCCGCTGCCGGATCGCCTCGCACCGTAGTCGGCTTCGTAAACTCGATGGTGTTTTGCCTAAAGGGGTTAGGCAAATGCATAATCGAGTAGGCCGAGCGGGAGGAACGGTATGGCGCGCGCGGGACTCACCACGGAACGCCTGACCAAGGCGGGTGCGGAACTGGCCGACGAGGTCGGCTTCGACCAGGTGACCGTCTCCGCGCTCGCCCGCCGGTTCGACGTCAAGGTCGCGAGCCTGTACTCGCACGTGAAGAACTCCCAGGACCTCAGGACCCGGATCGCCCTGCTGGCCCTGGAGGAGCTCGCCGACCGGGGCGCCGCCGCGCTGGCCGGGCGGGCCGGCAAGGACGCCCTGGCCGCCTTGGCGAACGTCTACCGCGACTACGCCCGGGAGCACCCCGGCCGCTACGCCGCGGCCCAGCTGAGGCTCGACCCGGAGGCCGCGGCCGCCAGTGCCGGCGGCAGACACGCCCGGATGACGCGGGCGATCCTGCGCGGCTACGACCTGACGGAGCCGGACCAGACGCATGCGGTACGGCTCCTGGGCAGCGTCTTCCACGGCTACATCAGCCTGGAGATGGGGGGCGGGTTCAGCCACAGCGCCCCCGACACACAGGAGACCTGGTCACGGATCCTGGACGCCCTCGACGCCTTGTTGCGGAACTGGCCCGCACCCCTCCACAACCCCTGAGGCCGACACCATGCACACCGGCAAGCACGACTGGATCACCACGCCCATCACCGCGGACCTCCTGCGCGGCGCCCTCGACGTGGAGCACACCGAGCACGGCGTACTGCCGCACCGGCTGCCCTCCTGGGCCCGCGCCCAGTACACCGACGGGCAACTGGCCATGGCCGAGTCCCAGCCCGCGGGCGTACGGCTGGCGTTCCGCACCCGGGCCACCGCCGTCGAACTGGACACGCTGCCCACCAAGCGCGACTACGTCGGCGCCCCGCCCCGCCCGGATGGCGTGTACGACCTGCTCGTCGACGGCCGCCTGGCCGGCCAGGCGAGTGTGGCGGGCGGCAACACCCTGACCATCGACATGACCACCGGGACCACCGAGCTTCGGCCCGGCCTGCCCGGCACTCTCCGCTTCACCGACCTGCCCGACGGCACCGAGGACGACGGCATCAAAGACGTCGAGATCTGGCTGCCGCACAACGAGACCACCGAACTCGTCGCCCTGCGCACCGACGCCCCCGTCGAGCCCGCACCGGACAGTGGCCGCAGGGTGTGGCTGCACCACGGCAGCTCGATCAGCCACGGCTCGGACGCCGCCAGTCCCACCACCACCTGGCCCGCGCTCGCCGCCTCACTCGGCGGCGTGGAACTGATCAACCTGGGCCTGGGCGGCAGCGCCCTGCTCGACCCGTTCACCGCCCGCACCCTGCGGGACACGCCCGCCGACCTGATCAGCGTCAAGATCGGAATCAACCTGGTCAACGCCGACCTGATGCGTCTGCGCGCCTTCACCCCGGCCGTCCACGGCTTCCTCGACACCATCCGCGAGGGCCACCCCACCACCCCGTTGTTGGTCGTCTCGCCCGTCCTCTGTCCCATCCACGAGGACACGCCCGGACCGAGTGCCCCGGACTTCAGCTCGCTCAGCACCGGCCGACTCCGGTTCCGGGCCATGGGTGATCCGGCCGAACGCGCGACCGGGAAACTGACCCTGGGTGTCATACGGGAGGAGCTCACCCGGATCGTGGCGCAGCGCGCGGCCGAGGACCCGCACCTGCACTACCTCGACGGCCGCGAGCTCTACGGCGAGGCCGACTCCGCCGAACTGCCGCTGCCCGACCAGCTCCACCCGGACGCCGCCACGCACCGCCACATCGGCGAACGCTTCGCCGAACTGGCCTTCACCGCCGACGGCGCCTTCGCGGACGGCGGTGTCTGAAACACCCCACCCGTTTGCTACGCTCCGGTCGCTGCCCCTGGGGGAAGTCCGGTGAGAGTCCGGCGCTGACCCGCAACGGTGTGCGTGGCGACCCGGTGGTCCGTCGCGTGAGCCCGATCGCCCGTGGGTGGTGCGACCCGTTGACTGCTCGCCGTGGACTGCGAGAGGGGACCGCGCGGCGTACCCGGCCGTACGGACTGCTCCTTGCTTGACGTCCGCCAGGCGGCCTCAGGCGAAGGACCGCCCCGACCGTGCGACGAAGCCCCGACCCGAACGCCAAGTCCAGCCCCAGCCGAATACCCGTCCTGCCACTGGCCCTCGGCCTCGGCGCGCTGCTCCTCGTATCACTCGTGGCCGGCGTCGGACTCGGCGCCGCCGG
Source organism: Streptomyces sp. NPDC002838 (assembly GCF_040295365.1). NCBI lineage: Bacteria > Bacillati > Actinomycetota > Actinomycetes > Kitasatosporales > Streptomycetaceae > Streptomyces > Streptomyces sp. NPDC002838. The sequence goes on from NZ_JBEOVF010000025.1 coordinate 40,600, forward strand.
CATCGGCTGGGCGGAAGTCTTCCGGTTCCTCTGGGCCGGGCTCACCGGCGGGACCGTGCACGCCGGTGACATCGCCTCGTACACCATCGTCTGGGAGATCCGGCTGCCGCGTGTCGTGCTCGGCGCCGTGGTCGGGGCGGGGCTCGCGTCCGTCGGGGTGGCCGTGCAGGCCATGGTGCGCAACGCGCTCGCCGATCCGTTCGTGCTGGGCATCTCCTCGGGCGCGGCGGTGGGCGCCAACGCCGTGATCCTGCTCGGCGTGTTCGCGGGGCTGGGGGTGTGGGCGCTGTCGGTGTCGGCGTTCGGTTCGGCGCTCGCGGCCATGGCGCTGGTGTACGCCGTGGCCCGCACCCCGCACGGGCTCACGCCGCTGCGGCTGATCCTGACCGGTACGGCACTGGCGTACGGCTTCGAGGCGGTCACCACCGTGATGGTGTTCGGCGCGGCCCGCGGGGAGGCGGCGCGGTCGGCGATGATGTGGCTGCTGGGCAGCCTGGGCGGGGCGACCTGGGCCCAACTGCCGCTCGCCGCCGTGACCGTGGCGGCCGGGTGGGTGTGGCTGCGGGTGCGGGCCGAGGCGCTCAACGCGCTCGCCATGGGGGACGAGACCTCCGCCGCGCTCGGCGTGCGACCGGAGCGGCTGCGCCGGGAGTTGTTCCTCGTCACCGCCGCCGTGACCGGGACCGTGGTCGCGGTCAGCGGGGCCATCGGGTTCGTCGGGCTGATGGTGCCGCACCTCGTGCGGATGCTGGTCGGCGCCGATCACCGGCGGGTGCTGGCCGTGGCCCCGCTCGCCGGAGCCGTCCTGCTGGTGTGGGCGGATCTGCTCTCCCGGCTGCTGCTCGCGCCCGCCGAGCTGCCCGTCGGAGTGATCACCGCCGTGGTCGGTGTGCCCGCCTTCCTGCTGCTGATGCGGCGCGGCGGCCCCGCGTTCGGCGGCCGTTGAGGAGGGGGAGCATCATGCGGCTCGACATCGAGGGTGTCACGGTCGAGGCGGCCGGGGCCCGGCTCGTCGACGACGTTCGACTCGCCGTGGACAGCGGGGCGTTCGTCGGTCTCGTCGGCCCGAACGGCAGCGGCAAGTCGACGCTGCTGCGCTGTGTGTACCGGGCGCTGCGCCCGGCCGGGGGCGTGGTGCGGCTCGACGGCGACGACGCGCACGCCATGCCGTCCCGCGCCGCCGCCCGGGTGCTGGCGGCGCTGCCGCAGGAGTCGGCGGCCGAGTTCGACTTCACGGTCGCCGAAGTGGTGGCGATGGGACGGCTGCCCCATCGGGAGCGGACGGCCGCGTCGGACCGGGAGATCTGCGCCAAGGCCATGGAGCGCACCGGCGTCACCCACCTGGCCGACCGGGGGTTCCTCGCACTGTCGGGCGGTGAGAAGCAGCGCGTCCTCATCGCCCGCGCCCTCGCCCAGCAGCCCCGGGTGCTCGTCCTCGACGAACCCACCAACCATCTCGACATCGCCCACCAGTTGGACGTGCTGTCCCTGGTCCGGGCCAGCGGCCTGACGGTGCTCGCCGCCCTGCACGACCTCAATCTGGCCGCCGCGCACTGCGATGTCCTGTACGTGATCGCCGCCGGCCGGATCGTCGCCTCCGGCCCGCCGCACGACGTCCTCCGGCCCGGCCTGCTCGCCGAGGTGTTCGGGGTGCGCGCGCATCCCGTACGGCATCCGGAGACCGGCGCCGTGCAGCTCCTGTTCGACCTCCTCCCGCCCACCACCTAAGGACCCCCATGCGCAAGCACGCAAGGCTCCCCATGCGCACGCTCCTCGCCGCCGCGCTCTGCCTCGTCACGACCGCGACCGCCACCGGGTGCGGCGCGAGCGTCGAATCGACCGGGGGCGCCGAGACCAACGCCGTCACCCTCACCAACTGCGGCCGGAAGGTCACCTACGACAAGGTCCCCGAGCGCGTGGTCACCAACGACGTCGGGATCACCGAGCTGATGTTCGCGCTCGGTCTGGAGGACCGGATGGCCGGGTTCGCCATGCCCGACGACAAGGGCGACCTGAGCGGCGTGCCGTGGAAGGACGGCTACGACAAGGTGAAGTGGATCTCGAAGGACCAGCTCACCAAGGAGAACGTCCTCGACGCCCGCGCCGACCTCGTCTTCGCCGGCTGGAACTACGGCTTCCGCGACGACGGCGGCTTCACGCCCGAGGCCCTGGAGAAGCTCGGCATCCCCTCGTACATCCTCACCGAGTCCTGCCGCAACGGCCGTACGAAGACCTCCCGCGGCATCATGCCGCCGCTGGAGGCCCTGTACGCCGATCTCACCAACCTGGGGAAGCTGTTCGGCGTCGAGAAGCGGGCCGCCGCGCTGATCGCCGACTTCAAGAAGCAGATCGCGGCCGTCCGCAGCGAGGTCCCCGAGAAGCGTCCCAAGGTCTTCCTCTACGACAGCGGGCAGGGCCAGCCCTTCACGTCCGGCCGTTACGCCGCTCCCGAGCAGATCATCAGCGAGGCCGGCGGGCTCAACGTCATGCACGACGTCGAGGACTCCTGGACCACCGTCGGCTGGGAGAGCGTCGTCGAGCGGGACCCGGACGTCATCGTGATCTGCGACTACGGGGACGTCAGCGCCGAGCAGAAGAAGAAGTTCCTGCTGTCCTACGCCCCGCTGCGGAACGTCTCCGCCGTCAAGCACGGGCGGATCTTCGTCCTCGACTACGTCGACCTGGTGGAGAGTCCCCGCAACCCGTCGGCCGTCGCCCGCCTCGGCGCGTACCTGCGGACGGCGGAGAGCCGGTGACACGGCCGTTGAAGTAGCCGGGTCCGTCAGCCGGTGCGGTAGAGGATGGTGAGCAGTTCGATCACGGACTGGGTGGCGGGGTGGGCGTCGTCGCGCCACCAGGCGAGGCGTACGGCGATGGGCTCGGCGTCGCGGACCGGTCGGTAGACGATGCCGGGGCGCGGGTACTGGTGGGCGGTGGACTCCGGGGTCAGGCCGAAGCACCGGCCGGTCGAGATCCGGGTGAGCCAGTCGTCGACGTCGTGCGTCTCCTCGGTCTCGGGGCGGGCGTCCGGCGGCCACAGGTCGGGGGTCGTGGTGCCGGTCCGCCGGTCGATCAGCAGGACGCGTCCGGCGAGGTCGGCGAGCCGCACCGAGCGGCGCCTGGCGAGAGGGTCGTCGGCGGCCAGCGCACACAGCCGCCGTTCCAGCCCGACGATGGCGGAGTCGAACCGCCGCTCGTCCAACGGCCTGCGCACCACCGCGAGGTCGCAGGCGCCCTCCGCGAGGCCGGCGGTGGCGGAGTTGACGCGGACCAGGTGCAGGTCGGTCCCGGGGTGGGCCTGTGCCCAGCCGCGCTGGAAGGCCGGGGTGTGGCGGCCGAGCGCCGACCAGGCGTAGCCGATCCGCAGCCGGGTGTGGCCCGAAGTGGCCTCCCGGACCAGGTCGCCCACCTCGCCGAGCACCCGCCTGGCCTGCGCCACCACCCGCAGGCCGGTCGCGGTGGGCGTCACCTCACGGGAGGTGCGGCGCAACAGCCGTACACCCAGAGCGCGTTCGAGTGAGGCCAGGGTGCGGGAGACGGCCGCCTGGGAGACGCCGAGCGCGATGGCCGCGTCGGTGAAGCTGCCCTCGTCGACGATCGCGACGAGACAGCGCAACTGCCGGAGCTCCACATCCATGAGTCAAGCGTATAGATCGCGGAGCGGACGCATTTTGCGTATGGCCCGGCCGGTCGCACGATCGGCGTATGAGAGCCGCACCCGCCTCGGCACCCGTGAGCGCCACCGCCGCCCCCGCCGCCCCCGTCGGAACCCCGGAGCCCGTCCGCGGGCGTCTCGCCGGTGTGGCCACGATGGTCGGCAGCGGCCTGTCCAACCAGACCGGCGCCGCGATCGGCTCCCTCGCCTTCCCGGTCCTCGGGCCGGTCGGAGTCGTCGCGGTCCGCCAATACGTGGCCGCGATCGTCCTGTTGGCCGTCGGGCGGCCCCGGCTGCGGTCCTTCACCATGGGGCAGTGGCGGCCGGTGCTGCTGCTCGGTGTGGTGTTCGGGACGATGAACCTGTCCCTGTACAGCGCCGTCGACCGCATCGGTCTGGGGCTCGCGGTGACCCTGGAGTTCCTCGGCCCGCTCGCCGTCGCCCTGGCCGCGACGCGCCGCCGGGTGGACCTGTGCTGTGCGCTGATCGCGGCGGCCGGGGTCGTCGCCCTGATGCGTCCGCGCCCCTCGGCGGACTACGTCGGCATGGGCCTTGGCCTGCTCGCCGCCGCCTGCTGGGCGTCGTACATCCTGCTCAACCGCACGGTCGGCCGGCGTGTCCCCGGAGCCCAGGGGTCCGCGGCGGCCGCCGGGCTGTCCGCCCTGATGTTCCTGCCGGTCGGCGCGATCCTCGTGCTGCGGCAGCCGCCGACCGCGGAGGCCGTGGGCTACGCGGTCGCCGCGGGGCTGCTCTCCTCGGCGGTGCCCTACCTGGCGGACCTGTTCACCCTGCGCCGCGTACCGGCCCAGGCCTTCGGCCTGTTCATGAGCGTCAATCCGGTCCTGGCCGCCGTGGTGGGCTGGATCGGCCTCGGTGAGGGCCTGGGGTGGACGGAGTGGGCGAGCATCGGCGCGATCGTCGCCGCGAACACGTTGAGCATCGTCACGCGGCGGACATGATCGGCCGACGCCACACGGCCGCCCGGCCCGACGATGCCGCGCGTGTAAAGCGCATGTGACCAAACCGTTGACGGAGGCATGACCCCCACTTATCTTCTGACCGAATTCACGAACCAAGTTCGAAATTACGGACAGGAGCGGTCTCGTATGCGCCGGATGCTCGTCTGCGTGTTCGCCATACTCCTGGCGTTGGTGTCGACGACCCAGCCGGCCGCCGCGGCCGACGGCCGTCCCTACACCAACCCCCTCAAATCCACCAAGGGCGCCGACCCGTGGCTTGAGTACTACAACGGCGACTACTACCTGATCACCACGACGTTCACCGGCGTCCTCGGCATGCGCAAGTCGCCGACCCTGGCGGGTCTCGCCACCGCGCCCAGCGTGCAGGTGTGGTCGGACACCACATCGACGCGCAACACCAACATCTGGGCGCCGGAGATCCACTTCCTGGACGGCAAGTGGTACCTGTACTACTCGGCCGGCCAGAGCGGCGTCGCCTGCTGCGACTCGCAGCGCACGCACGTCCTGGAGAGCGCCGGCACCGACCCGATGGGCCCGTACACCTACAAGGGCTCGCTGACCGGATCGAACCTCACGCCGGGCGGCTGGCTGATCGACGCGAGCGTGTTGAAGGCGAACGGCCGGCTGTACCTGCTCGGCAGCGGCTTCGTGAACGGCAGCGCGCAGAGCCTGGTCATCGCGCCGATGAGCAATCCCTACACCCTGGCGAGCAGTGATTTCACCGTCATCTCCAGTCCGACGCTGAGCTGGGAACGGTCGGGCTCCCCCGTCAACGAGGCCCCCGAGCCGCTCTACCACGACGGCCGCACCTTCCTGACGTACTCGGCGAGTTCGTGCCAGACGGCCGACTACAAGCTGGGGCAACTGGAGCTCACCGGCTCCGACCCGCTGAACCCGGCGTCCTGGACGAAGAAGCAGACACCGGTCTTCCAGCGCAGTGACGCAAACGGCGTCTACGGCCCCGGCCACAACGGCTTCTTCAGCTCGCCGGACGGCACCGAGAACTGGATCGTCTACCACGCCAACTCCTCGTCGAACGGCGGCTGCGGCAACGCCCGGACCACCCGCGCCCAGGAGTTCACCTGGAACGCCGACGGCACCCCGGACTTCGGCACCCCCATCGCCCTCGGCGGCACGCGTCCCGGCCCGTCCGGAGAGACGGCGGCCACTCCGACGTCGTACACCCTCGTCAACCGCAACAGCGGCAAGTGCCTGGACGTCGAGGGCGGCAACACGGCCAACGGCACCAACGTCTTCCAGTGGACCTGCACCGGCGGCGCCAACCAGAAGTGGCGCGTGGAGGATCTCGGCGACGACACCGGCCGGCTGGTCAACGTCGCCACCGGCGGCGTACTGGACGCGGCGGAGTGCTCCACCGCCGACGGCGCCGACCTGCGCCAGTGGTCCTGGCTCAACAACAAGTGCCAGCGCTACCGGCTCGTCCACACCGCGACCGGCGACCACGTCCGGATCGTCAACGAGAACAGCGGCAAGGTCGCCGACATCGCCAACTGCGGTACCGCGAACGGCACCGACGTACGCCAGTGGTCGTGGCTGAACAACACCTGCCAGCAGTGGCGCCTCGTCCCCACCACCTGATCAACCCCCTCGCTCTGGAGAACTCCCTTGAGACGCAACGCCGTACGGCTCCTCATGGCCGTCCTCGTCGCCCTGGCGGCCTGTCTCGTCGGCCCCGGCACGACCGCTCAGGCCGCCGTGCCGGCCTCCCCCGCCGTGACGTACACCAACCCGATCGCGGAGAAGCGCGCCGACCCGCACATCTTCAAACACACCGACGGCTACTACTACTTCACCGCGACCGTCCCCGAGTACGACCGCATCGTGCTGCGCCGGGCGACCACCATCCAGGGCCTGAAGACCGCCCCCGAGACGACGATCTGGACCAAGCACGCCAGCGGCGTGATGGGCGCGCACATCTGGGCGCCGGAGATCCACTTCATCGACGGCAAGTGGTACGTGTACTTCGCGGCCGGCGCCACCAACGACATCTGGGCGATCCGGATGTACGTCCTGGAGGGCACCGGAGCCAACCCGCTCACCGCGAACTGGACCGAGAAGGGCCAGATCAAGACCACCTGGGAGAGCTTCTCCCTCGACGCCACCACCTTCGTCGTGAACGGCGTCCGCTACCTCTCCTGGGCCCAGCGCAACCCGGCCGAGAACAACAACACCAGCCTGTTCATCGCCAAGATGGCCAACCCCTGGACGATCCAGGGCACTCCGGCGGAGATCTCCCAGCCCACGCTGTCCTGGGAGACGATCGGATTCAAGGTCAACGAGGGCCCGGCGGTCATCCAGCGCGGCGGCAAGGTCTTCATGTCGTACTCCGCCAGCGCCACCGACGCCAACTACTGCCTGGGGCTGCTGACGGCGTCCGCCTCCGCCGACCTGACCAACCCGGCCTCCTGGAGCAAGAGTTCGCAGCCGGTCTTCAAGAGCAGCGACGCGACCTCGCAGTACGGCCCGGGCCACAACTCCTTCACCGTCTCCGAGGACGGAAAGAGCGACATCCTCGTCTACCACGACCGCAGCTACAAGGACATCAGCGGCGACCCGCTCAACGACCCCAACCGCCGCACCCGGGTCCAGAAGCTGTACTGGAAGGCCGACGGCACGCCCGACTTCGGTATCCCGGTGGCCGACGGGGTCACCCCGCAGCGCCTGTCGTCGTACAACTTCCCGGACCGGTTCGTCCGGCACTGGGAGTTCCGCGCCCGGACCGACACCAACGTCTCCCCGCTCGCGGACTCGCAGTTCCGGGTCGTCACCGGTCTGACCGGCAGCGGAACCGTGTCGCTGGAGTCGGCCAACTTCCCCGGCTACTTCCTGCGACACGACAACTTCGAGGTGTGGCTGGAGAGGAACGACGGCACGGCACAGTTCGCGGCCGACGCCACCTTCCACCGGCGCGCGGGGCTGTCGGACTCGGCGGGCGTCTCCTACGAGTCGTACAACTACGCCGGCCGCTACGTCCGCCACTACAACCACCTGCTGTACGTGCAGGCCCCGAGCACGGCGACCGACCGGGCGGACGCCACGTTCTACGGCCAGTGAGTGCGGGCGGGCCGGTGTCCCCGGCCCGCCCCGGGGGAACCCGGCAGCGCATGAGGATCCTGCTGACCGGGTGGTTCAGCTTCCGTGACGGGGAGGCGACCGCCGGTGACGTACTGGCGCTGCGGCGGGTCGAGGACGTGCTGGGGCCGGCCGGGATCCCGTACGAGGTGGTGTGGAGCCCGGGGTTCCGCCCGGGTGCGCCGCACCTGGACCAGGTCCGGCCCGAGGACTACTCGCACCTGGTGTTCGTCTGCGGGCCCCTGCACGGGCCGCAGGTCGAGGAGTTGCACCGGCGGTTCGCGCACTGCGTGCGGATCGCCGTCGGCACCTCGGTGGTGGAAGCCGGTACCGCGGCCGTCACCGGCTTCCACCGCGTGCTGGCGCGCGACGCCCCGGACGCGGAGCCGGGGCGGGATCTGTCGGCCCGTGCCCCGGCCGGCCCCGAACGGCCCGTGGTCGGGGTGATCCTCACGCACGGGCAGCACGAGTACGGGCGGCAGCGGCGGCACGGGCAGGTCGCCGACGAGGTGACCCGCTGGCTGGCCGGCCAGGACTGCGCCCGCCTGGAGCTGGACACCAGGCTCGACACGCACGACTGGCGGCTGAGTGCCACGCCGGAGCAACTGGAGTCGGTGCTGGCCCGGCTGGACCTCGTCGTCACGGACCGGCTGCACGGGCTGGTGCTGGCGCTGCGGGCCGGGATCCCGGCGCTGGCCGTGGACCCGGTCGCGGGCGGCGCGAAGGTGACGGCCCAGGCGCATGCCTGCGGCTGGCCCGCCCTGGTCCCCGCGGAAGGGCTCGACGCCGGCCGGCTGGGGACCTGGTGGGACTGGTGCCTGACCTCTGGCCCGGCCGCCGCCCGGCGGATCCGCGCCGAGTTCCTGGCGGGCACGCAGCCCGACGGCGCGGACGCCCTGCCGGCCGTCCTGGGGTGGACGAAGGGGTGAGGCGTTTGTGGCCGGGAGGGCCACGGGGGCCCGGTCGCCAGGAGGGCGCAAGGACACCGAACGGTCGGGCATCTCCGCCCAGGACGCGAACGCGGCCGCCAACGAGTCCCTGCAAGAGGATCCGGAATGGCGGAGCCGGGGTGCGCGCACAGAACACGGCCGCGGCCCGACGGGCGAACGCCCGGAGAACGCCGACTGAGCTGGATGGACCGGGTTCAGCCCGTGTAGCGGCGGGCGGTCGAGTTCCGCTGGGCGTGCTCCAGTGCGCGCAGGCGTGACTCGACCGTCGCCGGCACCACCCTGCGTTCGCGCAGCACCCACGGCAGGGCGGCCGCCGCCTCGGCGAAGGCGCGCAGGGACGCCGCGTCGCGGGGGACCGTGCGGGCCAGGTGCAGGGTGCGGCGGAGGGCGGGACGGGCCGGGCGGCGCAGCCAGGTGAACCAGAGCGTGTTGCGGATGCCGTGCCTGCGCCTGAGCGTGGAGTTCCGTACCACGGACGGCTGATGATGGATCTCCACGTCTTCCGCGTACGTCAGCCACCAGCCGTCCGCCGCCAGGTCCGCGGCGAGCAGCTCCTCCTCGCCGCCCAGCCACAGCCGCGGATGGAAGCCGCCGGCCGCCCGGAAGGCGTCGGTGCGCAGCACGGTGGCGGCGGCCAGGAAGGACCCCAGCGCCGGGCCGGGCAGCCAATCGGGGCGGGGCACGGGCGAGTTGCGCAGTTCTTCGTTGATCGGGTCGTCGATGCCGTCCGGTTCGACGACGATCCGGGCCGTGACGGAGCCGACCGCGGGATACCGGTCGAGGAGGCCGGCCGCGCCGGACAGCGCGCCGGGTGCCCACCACGAGTCGTCGTCGCAGAAGGCGACGTACGGCGTGCGGACCTGACGTACCGCCAGGTTGCGGCCGACCGCGCCGAGGTTGCGGCCCGGACGCAGCAGCCGTACCTCCGGGTGGTGGCGGGCGACCGCGGAGGCGGTGCCGTCGGTGGAGGCGTTGTCGGTGACGAAGACCGGCGGCTTCTCGGGGAGTTCGGCGAGCCGGTCGAGGGTGCGCAGGAGCTCGGGGCACCGGTTGTGGGTGATGACGACGACGGTCGTGCGGGGGTCGGTCATGCTGTCGCTCCGTCGAGAAGGCGCGCGGCGCGCTCGACGTGCGGGGGCAGGGGCCGGCGGGCGCCCACGGCGGCCGGGAGGCGGGCGAGGGTCTCGCGCAGGGCGCGTCGGGCGTGGGCGTCGTGGCGGGCCTCGGCGGCCAGCTCACGAGTGCGGGCCAGCGCGTACGGCAGGGGGCGGCGCAGCCAGGCGGTGAGCAGTTCGTTGCGGCGGACCACGGCGGGGCGGTGGGGGCGGGGCGTCGGGTCGGGGTGGTGGTGGGCGATCACCTCGGGGCAGTGGGTGACGCCCCAGCCGCGGGCGGCGAGGTCGTAGGCGAGGAGGGTCTCCTCGGCGCCGAAGAAGAGCAGCCGGTGGTAGCCGCCCACGTCGAGGTAGGCGCTGCGGCGGGCGACGGCGGCGCAGCCGAGGAAGCCGAGGACCTGGGTGCCGGGGAGGTCGGGGGCCGGACCGAGGGGCGAGTCGGCGAGCAGGTCGTTGAGCGGGTCGGGGGTCTCGTCGGGGCCGACGAGGATGCGGCCGGCGATCAGGCCGAGCCGGGGATGGGCGTCGAACAGCCGGACCGCCTCGCTCAGCGCGCCCGGCGCCCACCAGGAGTCGTCGTCGCTGAACGCCACGTAGGGGGTGCGCAGGGCGCGGACGCCGTGCGTGCGGGCGAGGGCGCCGCGGTTGAACGGGAGGGAGAGCACCCGGACCTGGGGGAAGTGGCGGGCGACCATGGCGCGGGTGTCGTCGGTGGAGGCGTTGTCGGCGACGAGGACGGACGGGCGTTCGGGGAGGGCGGTGAGGTGACGGAGGGTTTCGGCGAGGGTGGCGGAGCGGTCGCGGGTGGCGATGACGATGCCGAGGGGTGTCTGTTCCATGGGCTTTGGGGCATTCATAGGTGCTCGACAGACACGCGCTGGTCGAGGTTCCGGCTCGTGGGGTCGGCGTCCGGCAGCTGGTCCAGGGCGTCGAGTACGTCGCCGGGGCGGAGGCGCAGCAGGGCCGGGTCGGGGGTGCTGCCGTGCGGGTCGCCCTCCGGGCCCGGGTGCCACAGGGCGCGGTGGCGCGGGTGTGCGGGCGGGCCCCAGCGGCTGGGCGGGACCGGGCCGAAGAGGGTGACCGAGGGTGCGGCCTGGGCGACCGCGAGGTGGGCGATGCCGGTGTCGCCGCTGACCACGGCGTGGGCGTCGGCGACCAGCGCGGAGAGCCGGTCGAAGGGGAGGCCGTCGCCGAAGACGTCCGTGTCGGGCAGGTCGGCGCGCCGGGCGAGGTCGGCCACGAGGGCGGACTCGCCCGCTCCCCCGGTGACCACGACACGCCGGCCGCGGGCGCGCAGGGGCGCCGCGACGGTCGCGTACCGCTCCACCGGCCAGCAGCGGGAGGGCGCGCCGGCGCCGGGGTGCAGGACGACGGCGCCGGGGGCCGGGGACGGCACGGGAGGGCGGGGCAGGCGCAGGTCGGTGGGGTCGGCGTCGATGCCGTACCACCGCAGGAGCCGGCACCAGCGGACCCGCTCGTGTTCCTCCGGGCGCCACTGAGGGCCGTCGACCTCGGGGGTCGCGGGGTGCGCGAAGGCGAGGAGCCGGATCGGGCGCAGGTCCATGAGCAGGTGGTGGCTGGGCGGGCCGTTGCCGTGCAGGTCGACGGCGACGTCCGGGGGCGGGCCGGTCCAGTCCAGACTGCGGGGTACGGCCCGGCCGGGCGCCGACGCGGGCAGCAGCAGGTCGACGGCGCCCGTGGCCGCCGCGACCGGCGCGAGCTCGGCGGGCGCGGCCAGCACGAGTTCGTGGCCGGGAAAGGCGCGGCGCAGCGCGCGCAGCGCCGGAACGCCGGCGAGGAGATCACCGAGCCCGAGGGCGCGGAGGACGAGGAGCCGGGGGCGGGGGGCGGTCATCGTGCCCCACCCGTCACTCGGGTCAGCAGGGCCGTGGAGGAGCGGCCGTCGAGGTACGGGAGAAGGACCGCCTGGCCGCCCCATTTCTCCAGCAGTGTCGCCTCGGGGAGGTCGGCGCCGGCGTAGTCGCCGCCCTTGACCCAGATGTGGGGGCGCAGTTCCGTGAGGAGACGCTCGGGGGTGTCCTCGTCGAAGACGGCGACCGCGTCGACGCAGCTGAGCGCGCGCAGCACGCGGACCCGGTCGGCGAGCGGGTTGACCGGGCGGCCCTCGCCCTTGCGCCGCCGTACCGACGCGTCCGAGTTGACGCAGACGACCAGGCAGTCGCCGAGCCGCCGGGCGGCCTGGAGGAGTCCGACGTGGCCGGCGTGCAGGAGGTCGAAGCAGCCGCCCGCCGCGACGACGGTGCCGTGCGCGGCACGGACGCGGGCGGCCAGGGCGTACGGGTCGCCGTCGCCGTGGTCCCCGTCGGCGGGCGGAAAGCCCTCGGCCGCTTCCCCGCCCGGCAGCGCCCCCGCGCCGCCCGCGCCGACGAACCCGCTCGCGGCGGCCACCGCACCCTCGACGGCCTCGCCGACCAGCGCGCCGTCCGCGAGCAGCCCGGCCGCCGTCGCGGCGAACCGGTCCCCCGCGCCGCACGGGTCGCCCGGGTGCACCGTCGGCGCGGGCACGAGCAGCGGATGCTCCCCGTACGACAGGAGGGCGCCCCGCGCGCCGAGGGTCACCGCGACGGCGGCGACCTGCCAGCGCCGGACGAGTTCGGCGGCCCCGTGGGCGGCGAGGCGCAGGTCCCCTTCCCGCCCGGCCCTGACCTCCGTGAGGCCGTACGCCTCCTGCTCCGAGGGCGAGACCAGCCGCGTACCCCGCACCGGCGGGCCCCCGCGCGGGTGCGGGTCCCAGACCAGGGGCGGGCATGCGGTCAGGACGTCCCGGAGGGCGTCGGCGGTGCCGCGGCCGTAGTCGGAGACCAGGACGGCGGGCGCCCGGCGGATCGCCTCGCGCGCCGTGCCGGTGGCCTCCGCCACCCGGCCGTCGCCCCGGTCCAGGCGGACGACGGGGCGGTCCTGGGCGAGGACGCGGGTCTTCTCGGACAGCGGTCCGGTCAGCGGGAGCGGGATCAGTGTCAGCCAGGGTTCGAGGAGCCGCCGCAGCTCGCGGCTGGCGGGGTCGTCGCCCAGCCCGGTGACGAGCGTGACGTCGTGGCCGTCGCGCGCGGCGAGGTACGCGGCGAGAGCGGCGCCGCCCGGCCGCAGCCGCTGCCCGCAGTCGGCGACGACCGGCACGGGCGCGTCGGGCGCGAGCCGCTCGGCGTGCCCGGCCAGGTCGCGGTCCAGCAGCGCGTCACCGACGACGAGCAGCGGGGCCCGCCCGCGCACGCCCCTTTGTGTGCCACCGCGCACCGCGCGCCTCGCGCCGTTTCGCGGCGTTCCCGTCCGGCCGCCGCGCGGGCCGCCCCTCTCGCCGTCGCCGGAGGCTCCCGCCGGGCTCTCTCCCCACACGCCCGTCATGCCGCCTCCCGTTCCACCGCGGCGTCGAAGGCCGCGCACACCATGTGCACCGCCACCAGGTGCAGTTCCTGGACCGTCGCCGCGGAGGAGGCCGTCACGCACAGGGCCTCGTCGCTGCCCGCGACGAGCGGGTTGGGGGCCGGGCCGGTCAGCGCCCACACGCGCAGGCCGGCCGAGCGGGCGGCGTCGGCGGCGGACAGCAGGTTGGCGCTGGCGCCGCTGGTGGACAGCAGCATCAGCACGTCGCCGGGGCGGCCGTGGGCGCGGACCTGGCGGGCGAACACCTGGTCGACGCCGTAGTCGTTGGCGATGGCCGTGGTGCTGGAGGTGTCGGCGTGCAGCGCGAGCGCGGAGAACGCCGGCCGGTCGTGCTGGTAGCGGCCGACGAGTTCGGCGGTGAGGTGCTGGGCCTGCGCGGCGCTGCCGCCGTTGCCCGCGGCCAGCAGCCGGCCGCCCCCGGTGAGGACGGCGGCCAGCCGCTCGCCCCACCGTTCGGTGATGTGGGCCGAGGCGCGGAACGCGCCCATGGCCTCGAGGAGTTCGTCGCAGTGCCCGACGACGGGCGGGTGCACGGTCATCACGCCACCTCCCTCGGCAGTGCGTGTCCGACCGCCACCTGGCGGTAGACCTGTTCGGTACCGTCCGCGACCCGTTGCCAGGTGAAGCGGGCCAGGACGCGGGCGCGGCCGGCCGTGCCGTAGCGGCGGCGGGTGCTCTCCTCGGCGAGGAGGTCGCGCGCGGCGGCGGCGATCGCCCCGGAGTCGCCGGCCGGTACCAGCCGGCCGGTGTCGCCGTCGGCGACGGTGTCCCGGTGCCCGCCGACGTCGGTGGCGACGACGGGGACGGCGCACGCCATCGCCTCCAGCGGCACGATGCCGAACGGTTCGTACACCGGCGTGCACAGGACGAGGTCGGCGCTGCGCATCAGTGCGGGCATGTCGGCCGGGTCGACCGCGCCGAGCAGCCGTACCCGGTCGGCCACGCCGGTGCGCCGGGCGAGCCGCCGCAGCCGTTGTGCCTCGGGGTCGGCGTCCAGCAGGCCGGGCGCGGGGCCGCCGGCGACGAGGAGTTCGGCGTCCGGGATCCGGGCCAGTGCGCGGATCGCCTGGTCGTAGCCCTTGCGGCGGACCAGCCGGCCGCAGGAGAGCAGCCGGTACCGCTGCTGCCGGGCGGGGGCGGCGCCGGGGCCCGCGCCGGGGTGGAAGTGCTCGACGTCCACTCCGCAGGGCACGACGGACACCTGCCGTGGGGGCACTCCCATCTCGGCCAGTTCGTCCACCTCGTCGGTGCAGGTCGCCAGGACCCGCTCGCAGCCGCGGCCGATCTGCCGCTCGATGCCGATGCGCTCGGACGGGCTGGTGTCCCGCCGGCCCTGGTGGCGCCGCTTGACGGTGCCCAGGGCGTGGAAGGTCTGCACGACCGGGATGCCGTGGGCGTGCGCGCCGATCTGGGAGGCCATGCCGGACATCCAGAAGTGGGCGTGCACGACGTCGGGCCGGTCGTGGTTCCAGGCGCGCGCGAGGTGGGCGCCGAACCCGGGCATGTAGGGGAACAGCTCGTCCTTCAGGACGGGTTCGGGCGGTCCGGCCGGCACGTGCTCGACGACGGCGCCGCCGGGCAGCGGCACCCGGTCGGGCAGGTCGGTGGAGTCACGGCGGGTGTAGACCGTGACGTCGTGGCCGCGGCGGGCCAACTCCTCGGTGAGGCGGGCCACGTAGACGTTCTGGCCCCCGGCGTCGACTCCGCCGAGCGCGGCGAGCGGGCTCGCGTGCTCGGACACCATGGCGATCCTCATCGGGTCACCTCCTTCAGCAGCCGCTCCCAGTCGTCCAGGAAGCGGGACAGCCCGAAGCGGGCGAGCGCCGCCGCCCGCGCCCCCTCGCCGATCACGCGAGCGTGCAGGGGGTCGGTCATGAAGTCCCGTACGGCATCGGTCAGTACGTCGATGCGGTTGGAGACCACTCCGGCGCCGACGGGCACGGCCTCGGTCACCTCGGTGGTCGCCAGCGCGACCACGGGTATGCCCAGGTGCATCGCCTCCAGCAGGGACAGTCCGAGGGAGGTCCACCGGACGGGGTGGACGTAGACGCGCCGCCGTGCCATCGCCGCGTGCAGGTCGCGCTGGACGAGTTCGTGGGAGCGGCAGCGGTCGGGCGGCAGGCCGAGATGGCCGGCGAGGCCTTCGGTGCCCATGCCGAAGACGTCCAGCGGGGCCGCGTCGGCGAACGCCGGCAGCAGGTCGGTTCCGGTCGTACGGCCGCGCCGCACGGGCTCGTTGACGACGACGGCCGCGCGGTCCAGCTCGCCGGTCCACCGGTGCCCGGGGTCGACCACGCCGTGCTCGACGACGGTCGTCGGGGTGGCACCCGCGTCCCACATCAGCCGGTTGAAGTGGGTGACGTGGACGAGGGTGACGCCGGGGAGGCCGGCGGCCGGGTGGCGGGTGTCGGGCACGGCTCCGTGCGGGGCGTTGTGCTCCAGGTACACCAGCGGCGGGCGACGGCCCAGCCACCGGTCGACGAGGGCGAGTTCGTGCGGGCGTTGCAGCACGACGACGTCGATGTCCGTCTCCCGCAGCCGCTCCGGCGGGACCTCGACGACGGAGTCGGGCCAGTCGAAGGTGCGGGCGCGGCCCAGTCCGTCGGGTCCGCGGTCCGGGGTGACGGGGACGACGTAGGTGTGCGGGCCCTGCACGAAGGCCGTGGTCCACGACCCGTGCACATGCCAGAGCAGGATCCTCATGCCTGCCCCACCTCCCCCACCTCCGCCACCTTCGCGACGAGCTTCTCGACGGCGGACACCACGTCGTGCGCGGTCACCGACTCCAGGCACGGATGCCCCGGTACGGGGCACTCCCGGGCCCTGCTGTCGGCGCAGGGCGCCCGCTGGTCGCCGAGCAGCACGTAGGGGACGCCGTACGGCCGCCAGCGCTCGGCGGGCACGACCGGGGCGAAGAGGGAGACGACCGGGGTGTCCACGGCGGCGGCGAGGTGCGCCGGGGCCGTGTTGCCGGTGACGACGGCGTCGGCCCCGGCAAGGACGCCCGCGAGTTCCGTGGCGCCGGTACGGCCGCCGAGGTCGAGGCCGTGCTCACCGGCGACGTGCGCGGTCAGGTCCCGTTCGTCCGGGCCGCCGGTCACCACGACCCGGTGCCCGGCGGCGGCCAGGTCGCGCACGGCTTCCGCACTGCGCTCGGCGCTCCAGGCCCGGGCCGGGACGCTGGCGCCGGGATGCAGCACGACGTACGGCCCCGGGCCGGTCAGCGCCGTGGTGGGGGGCGGCTCGAGCACCCCCAACCGCCCGTCGTCGACCGCCGGGAACCCCGCGGCCTCCGCGAGGTCGAGCATCGCCTCCGCCTCGTGGGCGTGCGGGGCGCGGTGGTGGCGGACGTCGAGCAGGGACCCGGGGTAGTCCTCGCTGTCCGCGGCGATGTGCTCCACCCCGGCCAGGCGCAGCAGCAGCGCGGCGGGCAGCGGGGACTGGTGGAAGGAGGTCAGGATCAGGGCCGTGTCGGCGTCGATGGTGTCGATGAGCTGCTCGACCTCGCCGCGGCCGACGGGCGGGGGCGCGAACCCCACCCAGGGCGCGTCCCAGACGAGGAGGTCGTCCACGCCCGGCAGCAGCCGGGCTGCGGGCGCGCCGCGCGGCCCGCACAGCAGGGTGACGGTGTCGGCCCGGGCGGCGACGGCACGTACGGCCGGCCCGGCGAGCAGGACGTCACCGAAGCTGTCGAGACGGCTGACGAGGGCTTTCATCGAGGCCGCCCTCTCCCGGTGTCGTAGGCGGCCTCGATGGGCCGCTCGTCGGCCAGGACGCGGCCCTGCGGCGGCCCGTTCAGCACGGCGCGCACGGCGGTCGGCAGGTCCTTCGCCACGTGGTCGGCGTCCGCCGTCTCCTCCGGCCGGGTCGCGGGCGTCGGGACGAGGATCCCGTGGGCGCCCGCCCGGCGTGCGGCCTCGACGTCCGCGCCGATGTCGCCGACGACGACGCAGTCCGACGGCGCGACGCAGACGCGTCCGACGGCCCACAGGATCAGGCCCGGTTCGGGTTTGCGGCAGTGGCAGCCGTCGTCGGGACCGTGCGGGCAGACGGCCCATACGTCGAAGGGGCCGAGGAGCTCGTCGATACGGTGGTTGACGCGGCGCACGTCGGCGTCGGTGAGCAGTCCGCGTGCGATGCCGGACTGGTTGGTGACGACGCCGGTGCGGATGCCCCGCAGGCGCAGCAGGCCGAGGGCCTCGCGGGCGCCTGCGACGGGGCGGACGCGGTCGGGGTCGGCGTTGTAGGGCACGTCCTCGACGAGGGTGCCGTCGCGGTCGAAGAGCACGGCCTTGACGCGGCTCACTGCGCCACCTCCTGCCATGCGGGGGCGTTCCGGTACCGCCACCGGCCACTGAGCCAGTGCCAGGTGGCGATGGGCGGGATGAGCGCGCTGGTCGCGAGCATGGTGGTCACCTCGTACCGGGTGCGCGGCCCGGGGACGATGCG
Organism: Streptomyces sp. NPDC002838; assembly: GCF_040295365.1. Classification (NCBI taxonomy): domain Bacteria; kingdom Bacillati; phylum Actinomycetota; class Actinomycetes; order Kitasatosporales; family Streptomycetaceae; genus Streptomyces; species Streptomyces sp. NPDC002838. Next base: position 58,244 of record NZ_JBEOVF010000025.1, read on the forward strand.
TGACCGGGCGAACTCGCCGGTGCCGGCGGCCCAGCCGAGCGCGGCGACCGTCGCGGCCCTGCGGCGGCCGAGGGCCGCGAAAGCGCAGGCGGCGGCACCGGCCGCGGTGATCGCGACGTGGGTCCGCAGCCGGCCGCGCGGGGCGACCGCCTTCTGCCACCAGTCGGGGCCGTGCAGATGCCGCATGAGGGCGTCGTCGGCGTTGCCCCGCTGGGCGCGCAGGGACACCCAGCGGGAGGCGGGGCGCACCGGATGGCGGGTGGTGCGGCGGCCCTGCCGGACGCGCCACCCGGCGTCGAGGACGCGCAGGGCTAGGTCGGCGTCCTCGCGGAAGGCGCGCCGGAAGCGTTCGTCGAAGCCCCCGACCTGCCTCAGCGCGTCGGTGCGGTAGGCCATGTCGGCGGTGATCCAGCGGGCCTGCGCGAGGCCGGCGGTGTTGCGTTCCCAGTCGGTGGGACGGCGCTCGCCGGGCAGCGGTACGGCGATCACGCCCTGGACGCCCGCGGTGTCGGGGGTCGTGTCGGCGAGGTCCTGTGCCAGTTGCTCGCACCAGTGCGGGCCGACCTGGACGTCGTCGTCGAGGAAGGCGACCCAGGGCGAGGCGACCGCGCGCAGGCCGGCGTTGCGGGCGGCGGCGGGGCCGCGTCCGCCGCCCCGTACCACGGTCGTGCGGTCGCGCAGGTCGCCCAGCACGCTGAGCGGGTGTTCCAGCGGGCCGGGATCGGGATCGGGCCGGTCGTCGACGAGGACGATCCGCTCCGGCTTCGGCCCGGTCGCGGCGGCGAGGGCGGCGAGGCAGTCGGCGAGGGTGTCGCGCACGAGGGTCGGGATCACCACGGCGTAGGCCGTACTCGTGCCGGTCGTCCTGGGGATGCTGGTCGTGCGGCTCATGCGAACGCCCTCCTCCGGCGCACCGCGTACGGCCCGATCGCCAGCAGGTCGACGGGCGCGGAGCCGAAGCACTCCAGCGCGTCACGCGGGTCGTCGACCATGGGCCGTCCGGCGGTGTTGAGGCTGGTGTTGACGACCACGGGCAGCCCCGTACGCCGTTCGAAGGCCCGCAGCATCCGCGCCACCAGCGGCTCCTGCCGCTCCTCGACGGTCTGGATGCGGGCGGTGCCGTCGACGTGCACGACGGCCGGGACGCGGTCGCGCCACTCCCGTACGACGTCGTGCACGAACAGCATGTACGGGCTCGGCAGCGGCCCGGCGAACAGTTCGTGGGCCCGCTCGGCGACCACCATGGGTGCGACGGGCCGGAACTCCTCGCGGCCCTTGACGTGGTTGAGCCGCTCCAGGTTCTCGGCCCGGCCGGGATGGGCGAGCAGGGAGCGGTGCCCGAGGGCGCGCGGTCCGTACTCGCTGCGCCCCTGGAACCAGGCCACGATGCCGTCCCGGGCGAGTTCCTCGGCGACGGTCTCGGCGATGTCGTCCGGCCGCTCGTACGGTACGGCGGCCTCGTCGAGCCGGGCACGCAGTTCCTGGTCGCTCCAGCCGCGGCCGAGGTCGGCGCCAGGCATGGCCTGCGGGTTCTCCGACATGTGGAGCGCCCCGCCGAGGGCCGTGCCGGCGTCCCCGGCGGCCGGCTGCACCCACACGTGCCGGTACGGCCCACGCGCGGCGATCTTGGAGTTGGCGACGCAGTTGAGGGCGACGCCGCCGGCCAGGGTGAGCGCGTCGCCGCCCGCCCTGCCGTGCAGCCAGTGGACGAGTTCGAGGAGGACCTCTTCGAGCACGGCCTGGGCGCTGGCGGCGAGGTCGGCGTGGTCCTGGGTCCACTCCTCCCCCTTGGCGCGGGGCGGGGCCAGGGCGGCCCAGTCGACGCCGTGGGCGCTGAAACCGCCGTCGCCGGTCGGGTGGACGTACTGCCGCAGCTGGGGCAGGAAGCGCGGCTTGCCGTAGGAGGCGAGGGCCATCACCTTGTACTCGTCGCTGCTGCGGAGGAAGCCGAGGTGCTCGGTGAGCTCCTCGTAGACCAGGCCGAGGGAGTGGGGCAGCGCCTGCGCGGCGAGGGTGTCGAGCCTGCCGTCGCGGTAGCGGCCGGCCAGGTGGGAGGCGGCCTCGCCGCGTCCGTCGAGGACGAGGACGGCGCTGTCCGGGTGCGGGGAGGCGGGCCCGGCGGAGGCGGCGTGCGCCACGTGGTGCGGGACGAAGACGACCCGGTCGGGGTCGAGGCCGGGCAGGGCCTCGGCCAGGAACTCGGGGGCCCGGCGCGCGTACTCCAGGCGCAGCGGGTCCCAGGGGTCGTCCAGCCCCATCTCCCTGGCGGGGCGGGCCAGTCCGGGGTCGAAGGAGTAGGTGACGGCGTCGAGTTCCTCGGGTCGCAGGCCCGCCCGCCGAAGGCACCAGCGGGCGGAGAGTTCGGGCAGCTCCCACGCGGAGAACGGCACCGGGCGCTTGCCGTGCTTGCGGCGGCTGAAGCGCTCCTCCTCGGCTGCCGCGACCGTACGGCCGTCGACTACGAGTGCGGCGGCCGGGTCGTGGAACAGGGCGTTGATACCAAGGATGCGCATGGGGTGTGCTCCGTCCCGTGCGGCTCGTGGGGGCTCTGAGCTTGGCGAGTGCCGCACTGCAGTTGTCTCAAACACTTGGAGACAACTTGGCATGAAATGCGCCGATTTTTCACCGTATGTACTGCCCTGATCCGCGCTCTGTCGCGGGTCCGGATCCGTCTCAGGCGGCCAGGGAGCGCGAGAACCAGCCAATCGTCCGCTCCAGACCCTCGCTCCACCCGACCCGCGGCTGCCAGCCCAGCCGCTCCCGGGCCAGCCGGGTGTCGGGCCGGCGCCGGGCGGGGTCGTCGGCCGGGCGCTCCACGAACCGGATCCGGGACGAGGAGCCGGTGAGCTCGATGATGCGGCGGGCGAGCTGGAGCATGGTGATCTCCTCGCCGCCGCCGATGTTCACCGGCCCGCTCTCGGCGGACGCGGCCAGGGCGAGAACACCGTCGACCGTGTCGTCGACGTAGCACAGCGACCGGGTCTGGCCGCCGTCGCCGGCGACCGTGAGGGGGGCGCCGTCCAGGGCCTGCGAGACGAAGGCGGGAACGGCGCGGCCGTCGCCGGTGCGCATGCGAGGGCCGTAGGTGTTGAAGATGCGCACGATGGCGGTGTCGGTGCCGTGCACCTTGCGGTGGGCGGTGACCAGGGCCTCGGCGAAGCGCTTGGACTCGTCGTAGACGCTGCGCGGGCCGATCGGGTTGACGTTGCCCCAGTAGTCCTCGTGCTGCGGGTGCTCCAGTGGATCGCCGTACACCTCGGAGGTGGAGGCGAGGACGAAGCGGGCGCCGTCGGCGCGGGCCCGCTCCAGCGCGTTGCGGGTGCCGGTACTGCCGACGTCGAGGGTCTCCAGCGGCAGCCGCAGGTAGTCGACGGGCGAGGCCGGGCAGGCGAAGTGCAGGACCAGGTCGAAGCGGCCGGGCAGGCCGCGCAGGGCGGCGGGATCGGTGGCGTCGGCGCGCACGAAGCGGAAGCCGGGGCGCTGTTCCAGGTCGGCGATGTTGGCGCGGGATCCGGTGGCCAGGTTGTCGAGGCACACGACATCGGTGTCCTCGGCGACCAGTCGTGCGCACAGATGGGATCCGACGAATCCGGCTCCGCCGGTGACCAAGGCCCGGCGCCGGGCGAAAGCGCTCATGGGGCTCTCCTCCCTCTCGGCTTCACTTTGGTGTGGGCGCGAGTAACCCGGCGGCGTTGGGACATGCGTCGCCCGAACGTTCGGTCAGTGCCGTGCGGGGGTCTGCCGTATACGAACGCACAGATCAGCGGCCCGGAGTCCTTACGATCGTCCTGTGGTCAACTTCCTCCTCGAACGCACGGCACCGCTCCCCCTCGACGAGGCGTGGCGCCGCCTCACGGAGTGGCCCCGGCACGCCGATGCCGTCCCGCTGACCCGCGTCACCGTGGTCACGCCCCCGCCGACGGACGAGGGCACGCGCTTCGTGGCCCGTTCGGGGCTCGGCCCGCTCGGCTTCGACGATCCCATGGAGGTCACGCTCTGGCGTCCGCCCACGGACGGCCTGCCCGGCCTGTGCCGCCTGGAGAAGCGGGGCCGGGTCGTCCTGGGGTGGGCGGAGATCGAGGTGCGGCCGGGTCCGGGCGGCCGCAGCCGGGTGATCTGGCGCGAGGAGTTGCGGGTCAGGCTGCTGCCCGGCTTCTTCGACCCGCTTCTGAGGGGTGCGGCGCGTTACACGTTCGGGCGGGCGGTGAACCGGCTGCTGAGGCGGGGGTGACAGGTACGGCGGAAACGCCGTTCAGGCCACCGACCCGATCCGCCCCGACGGCTCCGACGGCACATCGTGATGGATCGGCGTGTGGGCGCCGGTCAGTGAAACCCCGCTGCCTCCCCGCCGGTTGGCGACGATCTCGGCGGCGATCGACAGGGCCGTCTCCTCCGGCGTACGGGCCCCGAGGTCCAGGCCGATCGGGGACCTGAGCCGCGCCAACTCCATCTCGGTGACGCCGACTTCGCGCAACCGCTCGTTCCGGTCGAGGTGGGTGCGCCGGGAGCCCATCGCGCCGACGTACGCCACCGGCAGCCGCAGGGCGAGCTTCAGCAGGGGTACGTCGAACTTGGCATCGTGGGTGAGGACGCACAGCACCGTACGGCTGTCGACCTCCGTGCGCTCCAGGTACTCGTGCGGCCACTCGACGACTATCTCGTCGGCCTCGGGGAAGCGGGCCCGCGTGGCGAACACCGGGCGCGCGTCGCACACCGTCACGCGGTAGTTCAGGAACTTGCCGATCCGCACCAGCGCCGAAGCGAAGTCGATCGCGCCGAAGACGATCATCCGGGGCGACGGCACGGACGACTCGACGAGCAGCGTCAGCGATGCTCCGCAGCGAGAACCCCGCTCTCCGATCTCCAGGGTGCCGGTGCGTCCGGCGTCCAGGTAGGCGCCGCCCTCCGCGGCGACCGTGCGGTCGAGTTCGGGATGGGCGCCGAAGCCGCCGTCGTACGAGCCGTCAGGGCGGATCAGCATCGCGCGGCCCAGGAGGTCCGCGGGGCCGGACACGATCCGCGCGACCGCCGCCGTCTCCCCGCCCGCCGCAGCGGCGAGCGCGGCGGCGACCACCGGACGGACCGGGTCGCCCACCCGTACCGGCGTGACGAGGATGTCGATGACGCCGCCGCAGGTCAGGCCCACGGTGAAGGCGTCCTCGTCGCTGTAACCGAAGCGCTCCAGGACCGACTCCCCGTCCTGAAGCGCCTGTTGGCACAGCTCGTAGACCGCACCCTCCACACAGCCGCCGGAGACCGAGCCGATCGCCGTGCCCTCGGCGTCGACCGCGAGGGCCGCGCCGGGCTGTCGGGGCGCGCTGCCGCCGACGGCCACCACGGTGGCCACGGCGAAGTCGCGTCCCTGCTCGACCCACCGGTGCAGCTCTTCGGCGATGTCCAGCATCTGTCTCGGTCTCCTTGACTGCGGTTGTGTGGAGTGCGGTCGGGGGCGCGGCTAGTGCACGCCGAGCCAGCTCTCGATGGGGTTGAGGGCGAAGTAAACCAGGAAGATCGCCGTCAGGCCCCACATGAAGGCGCCGATCTCCCGTGCCTTGCCCTGGGCGAGCTTGATGGCCACGTACGAGATCACTCCGGCCGCGACGCCCGCGGTGATGGAGTACGTGAACGGCATGATCACGACGGTCAGGAAGACCGGGATCGCGGTGGCGCGGTCGCCCCAGTCCACATGGCGGGCGTTCATCATCATCATGGCGCCGATCACCACCAGGGCGGCGGCAGCGACCTCGCCGGGCACGATCGCCGTCAGCGGGGTGAAGAACAGGCAGGCCGCGAAGAACAGGCCTGTGACCACGGACGACAGTCCGGTACGGGCGCCTTCGCCGACGCCGGTCGCCGACTCGACGAACACCGTCTGACCCGACGCACCCGACACGCCGCCGATCGCGCCGCCCGCGCCGTCGATGAACAGCGCCTTGGACAGGCCCGGCATCCGGCCCTGCTCGTCGGCCAGCTTGGCCTCGGTGCCGACGCCGATGATGGTGGCCATCGCGTCGAAGAAGCCGGCCAGCACGAGCGTGAACACGATCATGCCGACCGTCATCACGCCGACGTCGCCCCAGCCGCCGAACTCGACGTCGCCGAAGATCGAGAAGTCGGGCATGGAGACCGCGCTGCCGTGCAGTTCGGGAGCGCCGCTCGCCCACTGCTTCGGGTCGATGACGTCGAGTGCGTTGAGGAGTACGGCGAGTACGGTGCCGCCGACGATGCCGATCAGGATCGCGCCGGGGACGCGGCGCGCCTGGAGCATGAAGATCGCGAGGAGGGTGACGGCGAACAGCAGCACCGGCCAGCCCGCGAGTTCGCCGGAAGGGCCCAGGCTGACCGGGGTCGCCTCGCCCTGGTGGACGAAACCGGCCTTGTAGAAGCCGATCAGGGCGATGAACAGGCCGATGCCCATGGTGATGGCGTGCTTGAGCGCGAGCGGGATCGCGTTCATGATCATCTCGCGCAGGCCGGTGACGACGAGCAGCATGATGACCACGCCGTACATCACGCACATGCCCATGGCCTGCGGCCAGGTCATCTGGGGGGCGACCTGGGAGGCGAGGACTCCGGAGACGGAGAGGCCGGCGGCGAGTGCGAGGGGCACCTTGCCGACGAAGCCCATGAGCAGGGTGGTGAGGGCCGCCGCGAAGGCGGTGGCGGTGATCAGGGCCTGCTGGCCGAGCATGGCCCCCGCGGCGTCCTTGCCGGACAGGATCAGGGGGTTGAGCAGGAGGATGTACGCCATCGCCATGAAGGTGGTGACGCCGCCGCGCACTTCTCGCGCGAGCGTGGATCCTCGGTGGGATATGTGAAAGTACCGGTCGAGCCAGGACCTGCCGGCCGGGACGCGGGTGCCTTCGCCCGCGTCCTCGGCCGTGGTTCTGGGCTCCAGTGACTGCTGGGTCATGGTGCCGTCTCCCAAGTTTCAGAGGGGATTGGGATGTGCACGACCCGGGGGACGGCCCGAGACGAACGTGTGGGGTGTGGTGGTGCGGCCGGCGCCGGGGTGGCCGTGGGTGTAGCAGTTGCCCGGCGGCGGCCGGTGTTACGCGGTGCCCGTCAGGTGTTCCGGACGTACCGGCGTGCGGTTGAGCTCCAGGCCCGTCGCGTTGCGGATCGCCGCGAGGACCGCTGGAGTGGACGACAGAGTGGGGGCCTCGCCGATGCCGCGGAGCCCGTACGGGGCGTGGGCGTCGGCGAGTTCGAGCACGTCGACGGGGATGGTCGGCGTGTCGAGGATCGTGGGGATCAGGTAGTCCGTGAAGGAGGGGTTCCGTACCTTCGCGGTCTTCGGGTCCACGACGATCTCCTCCATGACCGCGACGCCGAGCCCCTGGGTCGTACCGCCCTGGATCTGGCCGAGCACGGACAGCGGGTTGAGTGCCTTGCCGACGTCCTGTGCACAGGCCAGTTCGATGACCTTGACCAGGCCGAGTTCGGTGTCGACCTCGACGACGGCACGGTGGGCGGCGAAGGAGTACTGGACGTGGCCGTTGCCCTGGCCGGTGCGCAGGTCGAAGGCCTCGGTCGGCCGGTGCCGCCATTCCGCCTCGACCTCGACGGCCTCGCCTTCGAGCACGTCCACCAGGTCGGCGAGCACTTCGCCGCCGTCGGTGACGACCTTGCCGCCCTCCAGGAGGAGTTCGGCGGTGGCCCAAGCCGGGTGGTAGGAGCCGAACTTGCGGCGCCCGATTTCCAGGACCTTCTCGCGCACGAGCTCGCAGGAGTTCTTGACGGCGCCACCGGTGACGTACGTCTGCCGCGACGCCGACGTCGAACCGGCGCTGCCCACCTGCGTGTCCGCCGGGTGGATCGTCACCTGCGCGACGCCCAGCTCGGTGCGGGCGATCTGCGCGTGGACGGTGACACCGCCCTGGCCGACCTCGGCCATGGCCGTGTGCACGGTCGCGACGGGCTCGCCGCCCACGACCTCCATGCGCACCTTGGCGGTGGAGTAGTCGTCGAAGCCCTCGGAGAAGCCGACGTTCTTGATGCCGACCGCGTAGCCCACGCCCCGTACGACGCCTTCGCCGTGCGTGGTGTTGGACAGACCGCCGGGCAGCTGCCGTACGTCCGCGCCCTCGCTGCTCTCCCACTGGCGCTCCGGCGGCATGGGCATCGCCTTGACGCGGCGCAGGAGTTCGGCGACCGGCGCCGGGGAGTCGACGGGCTGGCCCGTCGGCATGATGGTCCCCTGCTCCATGGCGTTGAGCTGCCGGAACTCCACCGGATCCATGCCGAGTCGCTTCGCCACCTTGTCCATCTGCGCCTCGTACGCGAAGCACGCCTGGACCGCGCCGAAGCCGCGCATGGCGCCGCAGGGCGGGTTGTTGGTGTAGAGGGCGAGGGCCTCGATCTCTACGTCGTCGACGACGTACGGGCCGATGCCGAGCGAGGCCGCGTTGCCGACGACCGCCGGGGATGCGGAGGCGTACGCGCCGCCGTCGAGCACGATCCGGCACTTGACGTGGGTCAACTTCCCCTCGCGCGTCGCGCCGTGCTCGTAGTACAGCTTGGCCGGGTGGCGGTGAACGTGCCCGAAGAACGACTCGAACCGGTTGTAGACGATCTTCACGGGCTTGCCCGTGCGCAGCGCCAGCAGACAGGCGTGGATCTGCATCGACAGGTCCTCGCGCCCGCCGAACGCGCCGCCGACGCCGGACAGCGTCATCCGCACCTTGCTCTCGGGCAGGCCGAGGACGGGCGCGATCTGGCGCAGGTCGGAGTGGAGCCACTGGGTGGCGATGTAGAGGTGGACACCGCCGTCCTCGTCCGGTACGGCGAGGCCCGACTCCGGGCCGAGGAAGGCCTGGTCCTGCATGCCGAAGGTGTACTCGCCCTGGACGACGACGTCGGCGCGTTCCCGGGCGGCCGACACGTCACCGCAGACGATCGGCTGGCGGTGGACGATGTTCGGATGCGGCACATGGCCGATGTGGTGGTCGGTGCGGCCCTCGTGGACGAGGATCGCGTCCGGCGCGGTCGCGGAGGCCTCGTCGGTGATGACGGGAAGTTCCCGGTACTCGACCTTGATCTTCGCGGCGGCGCGGCGGGCGGTCTCCGGGTGGTCGGCCGCGACGATGGCGACCGGCTCACCGTGGTGACGGACCTTGCCGTGGGCGAGCACGGGGGTGTCCTGGATCTCCAGGCCGTAGTTCTTCACCTCGGTCGGCAGGTCGTCGTACGTCAGGACGGCGTAGACGCCCGGCAGGGCGAGCGCCTCGCTCGTGTCGATGGACACGATCTCGGCGTGAGCGACCGTCGAACGCAGGATCTGCCCCCAGAGCATGTCCTCGTGCCACATGTCGGACGAGTACGCGAACTCGCCGGTGACCTTGAGGGTGCCGTCGGGGCGGAGCGTGGACTCGCCGATGCCGCCCTTGGTCCGGGAGCCCTGGGTGATCTTCGTGGGTGCGCCGTTGGTGGGCATGCTCAGACCGCCTCTGACTGCCGGGCGGCCGCCAGGCGGACCGCGTCCATGATCTTCTCGTAGCCGGTGCAGCGGCACAGGTTGCCCGACAGCGCCTCGCGGATGTCCGCGTCGGTCGGGTTCGGGTTGCGCTCGAGCATCTCGTCGGCTGCGACCAGGAGACCCGGGGTGCAGAAGCCGCACTGCACGGCGCCGGCGTCGATGAACGCCTCCTGGATGGCGGAGAGCTGGGTGCTTTCGCCGGTCTGGGAGTCCTGTCCCTTGGCGGCCCACTGCTTGGCCTCATCCAGAGATGTGCCACATTCCGCGGAAGTGTCACACTTTTCGGAGCCACATGCCCGCTGCCTGGCGTACTCCGCGAGCCCTTCGACCGTGACGACCTCACGGCCTTCCACCTGGCCCGCCGCGACCAGACAGGAACACACCGGCACGCCGTCCAGCCGGACCGTGCACGACCCGCACTCACCCTGCTCGCAGGCGTTCTTCGAACCCGGCAGACCGAGCCGCTCCCGCAGCACGTACAGCAGGGACTCGCCCTCCCACACGTCGTCGGCTTCCTGCGGACGACCGTTGACCGTGAAATTGACGCGCATTACGCGACTCCCTCCGTGCGGGCGGCGGTGCCGCAGTACGACTCCCAGGTCCAGGTCAGCGTCCGGCGGGCCATCACGCCGACCGCGTGCCGGCGGTAGCTCGCCGTGCCCCGGACGTCGTCGATCGGGTTGCAGGCGGCGGCGCACAGGTCCGCGAACCGCTTGGCGACCGACGGGGTGATGATCTTCCCGTTGTCCCAGAAGCCGCCCTCTTCGAGGGCGGCGTTCAGGAACTCCTCCGCGGCCTTGGCGCGCACGGGCGTGGGCGCGGCGGAGCCGATCCCCGTCCGGACCGTACGGCTGCGCGGATGCAACGCGAGCCCGAAGGCGCACACGGCGATGACCATGGCGTTGCGCGTACCGACCTTCGAGAACTGCTGCGGCCCGTCGGCCTTCTCGATGTGCACGGCCCGGATGAGCTCGTCGGCGGCGAGCGCGTTGCGCTTCACGCCGGTGTAGAACGCGTCGATCGGAATCCGGCGCGAGCCGCGCACCGACTCCACCTCGATCTCGGCACCGGCCGCCAGCAGGGCGGGGTGGGCGTCGCCGGCCGGGGAGGCGGTGCCGAGGTTGCCGCCGACGCCGCCGCGGTTGCGGATCTGCGGGGAGGCGACGGTGTGCGAGGCGAGGGCGAGCCCCGGCAGCTCGGTGCGCAGGTTCTCCATGATCTTCGTGTACGGGACGGAGGCGCCGAGCCGCACGCTCTCCTCGCCGACCTCCCACTCGTAGAGGTCGCCGATGCGGGTCAGGTCGAGGAGGTACTCGGGCCGGCGGTGGTCGAAGTTGATCTCGACCATCACATCGGTGCCGCCCGCAATCGGCACAGCGGTGGGGTGCTCGGCTTTCGCGGCGAGCGCCTCCTCCCAGCTGGCGGGGCGAAGGAAGTCCATGACCGGCTCTCTTCTTCGTCTCGTGGATCGTGCGGATTGAGCCAATCCGTGTGCGGCGGGCCCGGCTCGTTCATGTGCTGTTCACGCTCAGTGGGGCCAGTACACAGCGCCGTGCGCCGACCGGGTCAGTCACGGAAACCATGAAGGAGTTGGCTGGCCAGGGCGGGCATCTTGTAGATTCGTATGAACGGAGGCCGGCAGAAACCCCCCTGTTTTCCCGTGGAAACGCGAGCCACACCGCGTGTGACCAGGGCCACAGCCGGAAAGCAGCCACGGCGACGGCGGCACCGCTCACCACCCCGCCGAACGGCCCCTCACCCCACACCCTCCACGACTCATCGTAGATTTCGAGACAAAGAACGGCGGCGACGAGAATGCGGCTGCGCGCACTGCTGGACACCGACGCGCTGGGCCTGCGGCTGCTCGGCGGCGAGGACGAGCTCGACCGCACCGTCCGCGGCGTCATGACCACCGACCTGAGGGACCCCAGCCGCTATCTCTCGGGCGGGGAGCTGGTCCTGACCGGCCTGGCCTGGCGCCGGAACGCCGCCGACTCCGAGCCGTTCGTGCGGATCCTGGTGCAGGCCGGCGTGGCCGCCCTGGCGGCCGGCGAGGCAGAACTGGGCGACATCCCCGACGACCTGGTGGTCGCCTGCGCGCGCCACCACCTCCCGCTCTTCGCGGTGCACGAATCAGTGGCTTTCGCGACGATCACCGAACACGTCGTACGGCAGGTCTCGGGCGAGCGGGCCGGAGACCTCGCGGCGGTGGTCGACCGGCACCGCCGGATGATGACGTCGGGCCCGGCGGGCGGCGGCCCGGACGTGGTCCTGGACCTGCTCGGCTCGGACCTGGACCTGCGCGCCTGGGTGCTCTCCCCCGCGGGCCGCCTGATCGCGGGCCCGAAGGCCGCGGCCCCCGGCCTGCCCGCCGACGTGTGCGCGACACTCGCGGCCGAACACCTGGCGGCCGTCCGCACGGGCCGACGCCGCCCCCACCGGGCGACGCTCGGCTCGACGACGTACTCCCTCTTCCCGGTCCGCAGCAGCGGCCGCTCCCCGCAGGCCTCCCGGGACGTACGGGAGACGGTCCTGTCGGACTGGCTGCTGGCCGTCGAGGCGGACGCCGGGGACTGGCCGGAGGAACGCCTGGACCTCCTCCAGGGCGTCACCCAGCTCATCGCGGTCGAACGGGACCGCAGGGACGCGGCCCGCACGGTCCGCCGCCGCCTGGCCCAGGAGGTCCTGGAACTGGTGCAGGCCGGCGCGCCCCCCGCCGAGATCGCGGCCCGCCTCCGGGTGGCCGCCCCCGTACTCCTCCCCGGCCTCGGCGCGGCCCCGCACTGGCAGGTGGTCGTGGCCCGAGTCGAATGGCAGGACGGAGACCTCGAAGGCGGCCCGGTGGCCCAGTCCCTCCTGGAGGAAATCCTGGTGGACCCGCTCGCCACGGGCCCCGAGCCCTCCGACCGCATCGCGGTGGCCCACACAGGCGACGAGGCCATCGCACTCGTACCCCTTCCCGCGGTCTCCTCGGAACACGACGGCTCGGAAGCGGGCATCGTCGCCGACGTGCTCCTGGAATCCGTACGGGATCCCCTGTCGGCCGGCCTGGACGACGACGGCCGGGTCACACTGGGCGTCAGCGCGTCCGTCCACTCGGCGGAGGGCCTGCGCGGCGCACTGGAAGAAGCCCGCCACGCGCGCCGGGTGGCCGCCGCCCGTCCCGGCCGGGTCTGCGCGGCAGGCCACCAGGAACTGGCCTCCCACGTCCTGCTGCTCCCCTTCGTCCCGGACGACGTCCGCCGAGCCTTCACGGCCCGCCTCCTGGACCCCCTGCGCGACTACGACCGCCGGCACCGCGCCGAACTGATCCCCACCCTGGAAGCCTTCCTCGACTGCGACGGCTCGTGGACGCGCTGCGCGACCCGGCTCCACCTGCACGTCAACACGCTGCGCTACCGAGTGGGGCGGATCGAGCAGTTGACGAGTCGGGACCTGTCGCGGCTGGAGGACAAGCTGGACTTCTTCCTGGCACTGCGCATGAGCTGAAACCTCAGGGCCCCCTAAGTCCCACGACTTTGTGAAATCCTTCACCCACCCCCTTGGCCAGGCCCGTCGATTCGTGCTGAGATGCCGCCACCACTCAACAGCTCGATGGCGTGCTCGGGGAGGGCAACGTGGCGCTTACCGCCATGTCTGGTAACGGAACGACCGCCGGTGACGATCCACTCCAGACCGCGGTATGGCGGCTGCGCTCACGCGCCTGCTGGGGCGACGCGGCCGCCCTGCTCCAACCGGTCACCGCGCCGGCCTCGCTCCAACGGGCCTCCCTGCTCGTGGAACGCTGCCTGTACACGGAGCAGGGCTGGGAGGAGGCCGAGGACGCGCTGCGCACGGCCGAGGCGCTGGCCCACAGTGACGACGAGCGGGGCGCGGCCGCTTGTGAACGCGGGCAACTTGCGTACGCGGCGACGCTGCACGGCGTACGGGACCGCGCGGACGAGGCTCGGGCGGCGCTCGGCCGAGCGGCGGCGCTGATCCCTCCGGGATCTCCTCAGCGGGCCCTGCTGGACTTCCGCCGGGGCCTGCTGGCGGAGAACCTGACCGGCTCGCCCCAGGCGGCACGCGCCGCCTACCGCCGCGCGCACGCGGGCGCCACGGCCCACGCCGACCCGCTCCTGCTCTCCTTCACCTGGCGCCACCTGGCCGGACTCGCCCTGCGGGACGGCGAGTTGACGGAGGCCCGGCACGGCTTCACCGAATCCCTGCGGATCCGTGAGGAGTTGGGCTACCTGGTCGGTACGGCCCCGGCACTGGCCTCCCTGGCAGACGCGGAAGCGGAACCGGAGGCGTCCCGCCTCCGCGAGGAGGCCCGCCGCTTGTTCCGCCTGCTCGGCGGCGTCCCGACCTGGCTGGCCGGCCAGTTGGCTCCGCCGGCGGCGACGGCGTAACCCTGACCGGTGAAGGCAGCCGTCGTGAGGCCCGTCAAGGCCTCACGACGCTCCGGCGAAGTGCTCCCCCACCAGTTCCCGCACCACATCCACGTCCCGCGCGATCAACGCGTCCAGCAACGCCATGTGCTCTGCCGCGTCCGCCAGCAGCTCCGCCCGCCCCCGCGCCCCGGGTGGTCCGCCCACAAGCGGCCACTGAGCCCGTCGATGGAGGTCCTCCGCTATCTGGACCAGCTGTTCGTTGCCCGCCAACGCGAGCAGCGCGCGATGGAAGGCCCGGTCGGACTCCGCGTACGTGGCCCGGCACCCGGAGGACGCGGCCCGAACGGTCACCTCGGCAAGGGGCCGTAGCTCGGCCCAGCGTTCGGCCGGCACCGTACCGGCCAGCCGCAGCATCACCGGCACCTCGATCAGCGCCCGCACCTCCGCCAGCTCCGCCAGCTCCCGCGCCCCCCGCTCGACGACCCGGAACCCGCGATTCGGCACGACCTCGACCGCACCCTCCAGCGCGAGCCGCTGCATGGCCTCCCGCACAGGAGTCGCGGACACCCCGAAGCGGTCACCGAGCGCGGGAGCGGAGTACACCTCGCCGGGCCGCAGCTCACCCGTCACCAAGGCGGTACGCAGGGCGTCGACGATCTGCCCCCGCACAGACGACCGCTGAACAGCGGGACGAGCACGCTCGTCGCCCGGGCACGGTATCGGCTGCTCGCTATGGGTGTGCTCACCCCGTGCGGCCCCAGCCGCGGCGCCCCGCTCCCGATCCACGTCCGCGGCCCGGGCTTGCGACGGCACCCGCACCGCCCCCACCCCGGAGGAGCCCTGCACACCCTGCTTCACGGGCTTCTCCTCCGGACGTGTCAGTACTTGGGGTCATTACGGCGGCTTGTTACTCGTCCGTCAAGCACCTTAGGCGCAGAAGCCACCAGTTCAAATCCCAATGATGTTCGATAAGGTAAGCCTTACCTCAAGACGTCAGCGAATCGGTGGTCCCGTATGTCAAGCCCCCACTCGCCCGTCACGGCCGCGTACACCCGCGTCACCCAAGCCCTCCCGGCCCTGACCGTCACGGAGCTCACCCCCGACCAGCAGGCGCCCGAAGGCGGTGGCTGGGTCGCCGCGACCGCCCTGGCGGAAGGCGGCCCCGGCCTCGACACCTTTCTCGCGTGGGACGACGCACAAGTACTCCGGGACCACGGCCGCCATGCGCGCCCCGACGTGATCGCCGGCTTCGGCCTGCACCGCTACGCCTGGCCCGCCTGCCTCCTGATCACCGCGCCCTGGTTCCTGGACCGCCGAGTCCCCCGCTACCCCGTGACGAACGTCTCGTACGACCGCACACAGGGCCCCATGGCCTTCGCCCTACGCCCCGGCCCCTTCGCCTGCCTGCCGGACGACCCCGCGGCGACACTCCCCGGCGCCCGCCCCGTCCCCGACGAGGAGGCCCTGCGGGCCGCGGTCCGCACGGCCGTCGCCGAGCACATGGAACCCGTCCTCGCCGGCTTCGGCCCCCGCATGCGCCGCCGCGGCCGCGCCCTGTGGGGCATGGTGACCGACGAGATCGTGGAGAGCCTCTGGTATGTCGCGGAGCTGCTCGGCGAGGACGAGCAACGGCGGGCCGAGCGCGAGCTGGAACTCCTCCTGCCGGGCGTGACCAAGCCCTACGTCGGCTCGGCCGCCTTCCGTGAACTGACCGGTCCGAACGGCGAGTCGCTGCCCACCCGGGACCGGGCGAGCTGCTGCATGTTCTACACGCTGGAGCCGGAGGACACCTGCGTCACCTGCCCGCGGACGAGCGACGCGGACCGCGTCACCAAACTCACGGCCGCCGCTGCCGGTTGAGCCACCCTCAGAGCCGAGCACACTGGGGCATCCCGTAAGATCCCGCGAGCAGGACTCCCGCCCAGGTAACAGGCAATTCACAATTTCCTCACCAGTCTCAGGAACTTTCCGAGGAACCACCCGTACGGGTAGTCTTATTCGAACTCAACTCCCGCCCCTCAAGCGGCAGTTCGAGCAGAACGTCGCCCTGGGCATCCCCTTGCACTTCCTTGGCGGCCTCTTGCCCCGAAACCCTCTGAGGGCCGGTGGGATTGGGTCACTATGGCGGGCGTTACGCCCTATCCCAATGCAAGGGACCCCAGATGAGACTGACCGACATATCGCTGAACTGGCTGCTTCCGGGCGCCGTACTGCTCCTGGGCATGCTGGCGGCGGTGGCGGTGCTCGCGCGCGGCAAGCGCTCCTCCGGGGAGAACGCGAGCGCGGACGACTCGTGGGAACGCAGCGAGGAGCGCCGAAGGCGCAAGGAGGCCATCTACGGCACCGCCTCCTACGTCCTGTTGTTCTGCTGTGCGGCGGTGGCCGCCGCCCTCTCCTTCCACGGCCTGGTCGGCTTCGGCCAGCAGAACCTGAACCTGTCCGGCGGCTGGGAGTATCTCGTCCCGTTCGGCCTGGACGGTGCGGCGATGTTCTGCTCCGTACTCGCGGTGCGCGAGGCCAGCCACGGTGACGCGGCGCTCGGCTCCCGGATACTCGTATGGACGTTCGCGGGCGCCGCGGCCTGGTTCAACTGGGTGCACGCGCCCAGGGGCCTCGGCCACGACGGTGCCCCGCACTTCTTCGCCGGCATGTCCCTGTCGGCGGCCGTGCTGTTCGACCGCGCGCTGAAGCAGACCCGCCGGGCCGCCCTGCGCGAGCAGGGCCTGGTGCCCCGTCCGCTGCCGCAGATCCGCGTGGTCCGCTGGCTGCGGGCGCCTCGCGAGACGTACAAGGCCTGGTCGCTGATGCTCCTGGAGGGCGTGCGCAGCCTGGACGAGGCGGTCGACGAGGTGCGCGAGGACAAGCGTCAGAAGGAAGCGGCCCGACTGCGCCGGCGCGAGCAGGAGCGCGTGGAGCGCGCGCAGCTCAAGGCGATCAGCCGGGGCCACCGCGGCTTCGTCGGCCGCGGCCGGCAGCTGGAGGCACAGACCACCCTGGAACGGGCCTCCGACCGAGTCTCCGCGGAGCCTGCCATATCGGCGCCGGAGCAACTGCCGCCCGTACGCCAACGGCCCTCCCTGCAGCCCGTCCGCAGCGGATCTGACCCGGTCACCGTCGACCTCACCGCGGAGGACGACACAATGGCCCTGCCGCGCCTCGACTCCCTGGAGCGCAAGCTCAAGGACCTCGAGCAGCAGTTCGGCTAGGCCCGCCGAATATCACGGGAGGGGGGAGCGGCTTCTTCGAGCCGCTCCCCCCTCCCGTTTGTTGATGGCCCGTCTGTTGATGCCCCGTCAGGCAACCCCCGCGTCCAGCTCGAACCACACCGCCTTCCCCACCCCGTGCGCCCGCACGCCCCACGCGTCCGCGAGGGACTGCACGAGGATCAGGCCCCTGCCGTGCGTACCGTCGTCGGCGTTCGGTACGCGCAGAGTGGGCCTGTGGGCCACGAAGTCCCGCACCTCCACCCGGAGCCCACGGGGTCCGACGGTGGCCGTCAGGACCGCGTCGTGGTCGGTGTGAATGAGCGCGTTGGTGACGAGTTCGCTGGTCAGCAGTTCCGCGATCTCCGATCGTCCGGGCCTGCCCCAGTGCCGTAGCAGCTCGCGCAGCGCCTTGCGTGCCTCGGGCACCGCCCCCAGGTCCGCCCGTCCGAGTCTGCGCTTGAGCTGCGGCGACGGAGCCTCTTCCCCGGCGCTTTCGGCGTTGTCGGCGTTGTCCCCCACGGTCTCCACCGAGAAGGCCCCTATCGCCATGGGACCGCCTCCTCGTGCCTGCCTCTTCATGACCCCCGCCCGCGTGCCGATGTCGGTTCCCCTCCTGCTCGAACACGTTCACGGGGATCCATGCCCCGCTGCACACGCGGCAGTCATGTCGAGTCCTTGACGACCAGGTGTTCGGCCAAGCTGCCGGCGCCTCCGTCGGCCCCTTCGCCGGCCACGGATGCGCCCCCGCCGTCCGGGTAGATGAACCTTCGACTGTGTCTCCCGAGCCGCCGAGGAGCCGCCGTGCACGACGATCGAACTCTGGTGGAAGCACGCCTGGAGCGCGCCCTCAGGCAGTTCGTACGGCCCGCCCGGTACGCGGCGCGCGTGCCGCTGGTCCTGTCCGTGTGGCATGTGCCCGGCGAGCCGGTGCCGGTGGACCAGGCGGTGCAGGCCGCCTACGAGCCCTTCACGACCGGCACGGCGTGGGGAAAGCCCTGGTCGACGAGCTGGTTCCGGTTGGCGGGGCAGGTGCCCGAGGAGTGGGCGGGCCGCCGCGTGGAGGCGGTGATCGACCCCGGATTCACCGGCGACGGGCCCGGCTTCCAGGCCGAGGGGCTGCTGTACGACGCCGCGGGCGTGCCCCTGAAAGGCATCCATCCCCGCAACCGCCACCTCCCGGTCGCGTCCCCCGCGAGCGGAGGCGAGCAGGTGCATCTGCTCCTGGAGGCGGCGGCCAACCCGGCCGTCCTGCACGGCTTCGAGCCTACGCACCTGGGTGACGTCCTGACCGCGGGCGATGGGCCCATCTACCGATTCCGCTCTGCCGACCTCGCCGTACTCGACGAAGAGGTGTGGCAGTTGGTCCTGGACGTCGAGGTGCTGTCGGAGCTGATGCACGAGCTGCCCACGGACCGGCCGCGGCGGCACGAGATCCTGCGCGCCCTGGAGGACATGCTCGACGCGCTCGACCTGCACGACGTCTCCGGTACGGCGACGGCGGCCCGGGCGGCCCTGGTCGACGTACTGTCCCGGCCGGCTTCGGCGAGCGCGCACCGGATCTCCGCGACCGGCCACGCCCACATCGACTCGGCGTGGCTGTGGCCGCTGCGCGAGACGGTCCGCAAGGCCTCGCGCACCTTCGCCAACGTCACCGCGCTCGCGGCCGACTACCCGGAGCTGGTGTTCGCCTGCTCGCAGGCGCAGCAGTACGCCTGGGTGAAGGAGCACCAGCCGCACATCTGGGAGCGGATCAAGCGGGCGGTGGCGGACGGCACCTGGGCGCCGGTCGGCTCCATGTGAGTGGAGTCGGACGCCAACATGCCGGGCGGCGAGGCGCTGGCCCGGCAGATCGTGCACGGCAAGCGGTTCTTCGCCGAGGAGCTGGGCGTGGAGACGGAGGAGATCTGGCTGCCGGACTCCTTCGGTTACACGGCCGCCTTCCCGCAGCTGGCGAAACTGGCCGGAATCCGCTGGTTCCTCACCCAGAAACTCAGCTGGAACCAGTCCAACCGGATGCCCCACCACACCTTCTGGTGGGAGGGCATCGACGGCACCCGCGTCTTCACCCACTTCCCGCCGGTCGACACCTACAACTCCCAGCTCCACGGCCGTGAACTCGCCCACGCGGAGCGAAACTTCGCCGACAAGGGCCGCGCGACCCGCTCCCTGGTCCCCTTCGGCTGGGGCGACGGAGGCGGCGGCCCCACCCGCGAGATGCTGGAGAAGGCCCGCCGGCTGCGCTCCTTGGAGGGCTCGCCACGAGTCACCGTCGAGCGGCCGTCCGCCTTCTTCGCGGCCGCCGAGGAGGAGTACGGGGCTCAGGCGCCGGTGTGGTCGGGCGAGCTGTACCTGGAGCTGCACCGGGCGACGTACACCACGCAGGCGAAGACCAAGCAGGGCAACAGGCGCTGCGAACACGCCCTGCGGGAAGCCGAGTTGTGGTGCGCGACGGCGGCGGTGCGCGTCCCGTCGTACACCTGTCCGTACGGCGACCTGGACCGGCTGTGGAAGACGGTGCTGCTGCACCAGTTCCACGACATCCTGCCCGGGTCGTCGATCGCGTGGGTGCACCGGGAGGCCCGGGAGACGTACGCGCGGGTGCTGGCGGAGCTGGAGGACATCACGGCGGAGGCGGTACGGGCACTGGGGCCGGGCGGCGGCGGTCCGGTGGTGCTGAACGCGTCGCCGTACGAGCGGACGGAGATGGTCGGGGACGGCGTGGTGACCGTGCCGGGGCTCGGGACCGCTCCAGTGACGGACACCCCTGCCGGGCAGGTACGGGCCGAACGGGACGGCGACGCGCTCCTGCTGGAGAACTCCCGGCTGCGCGTACGCGTCGATCGCGACGGCCTGCTCGCCTCCGTCCACGACCTGGCCGCCGACCGTGAGGTGCTGTCGGCCCCCGGCAATCTCCTCCAGCTGCATCCCGACCATCCCAACGCCTGGGACGCCTGGGACATCGACCGGCACTACCGGCGCCGGCACACGGACCTGACGGACGCCGAGTTGGTGGCACTGGTGGAGAGCGGGCCGCTCAGGGCGGCGGTGCGGGTGACGCGGACGTTCGGGAAGTCCCGGATCACGCAGGAGATCCGGCTGACGGCGGTCAGCCGCCGCCTGGACATCGTGACGGAGGTCGACTGGCAGGAGTCGGAGAAGGTGCTGAAGGCCGCCTTCCCCGTCGACGTGCACGCCGAACGGTCCACCGCGGAGATCCAGTTCGGCCATGTGCACCGCCCGACGCACACCAACACGTCCTGGGACGCGGCACGCTTCGAGATCTGCGCCCACCGCTGGCTCAGGGTCGCGGAGGAGGGCTACGGCGTGGCGGTCCTCAACGACTCGACGTACGGCCACGACGTCACCCGTACTCCGCACGCCGACGGTCTGGGCACGACCGTACGTCTGACACTGCTGCGTGCCCCGCACAGCCCCGATCCCGAGACGGATCTCGGCACGCACCGCTTCACGTACGCGCTGCTGCCGAACGCCGGCGTGGGAGACGCCGTAACCGAAGGACTGGCGCTCAACCTGCCGCTGCGGATGGCCGAGGCGCCGGAACTCGCCCCTCTGGTCAGGGTCGACAACCCGGCCGTGACGATCGAGTCGGTCAAGCTCGCCGAGGACCGTGGCGGTGACGTGGTGGTACGGCTGTACGAGTCCCGGGGCGGCCGGGCGCGGGCCGAGCTGACGCCCGGGTTCGCCGTCTCCCGCGCCGAGGTGACCGACCTACTGGAACGGCCGCTGCACGAATCCCCCCTGGCGTTCGAGCTGCGGCCGTTCCAGGTCCTGACACTGCGGCTGCGGCCGGCGTAGCCGCTGCCGCCGCGGAGCCGCCCGCCCGACCCCCGTGCGGGAGGGCGGCCCCGGTCCTTTCGATGGTCGTGCGGTCAGTGGAGCTTGGTCACCGCCGTGGTGGTCGTCTTCTTGAAGGCCTTCACCGGCGCGTCGTCGAAGTCGCCCAACTGGCCCCAGTCGACGACCGTCACCGTCCGGCCGTCCCGGCCGACCGAGAGGAGGCGGATGTCGGTGGCGCCCCAGGAGGCCTCGGTGTGCAGGCCGTAGACGTGGGCGCTTTCCTCGACGGGCAGCGATCCGTAGTCCTCGAGGGCGGCGTCGATCTCCGGGTCGTTCTGCTCGATCCACGCCGGGCAGGACCGGATGTCCTGGTTCAGCCGTGCGGCCAGGCCCTTCGCCGAGCGGATGTCCGGCAGGACGACGGTGATCTGACGGGCGCTCGCGTCGACGTCGGTCCGGAAGTCGCGGTGCCAGGAGGAGTCGTGGCCCGGCAGCGCCATGCTCAGGCAGCTGTCCACCTCCACTTCCTCCGGTACGCCCGCGGTGACCCTGCCGGCCGTCCAGGACGAGGTGGGGTGGGGCGGCAGGTCCGCGGCCGAGAGGAAGCCGGGCGCCTTGGTGGCGGCGCCCGCCGGGACGGCGAGCACGGAGCCGAGGGCGAGGCCCGCGGCGGCGAGTACGGTGAGCGGGCGGGCTCGGGTGTGGTTGGGCATGGGTGTTCCCCCGTGAGTGTGTGCATGGGTGTGGTAAGTGCATGAAGGTGGATGCCGCCACGACGCCGGATGGTCGGTCCGGTCCTGGTCGGTGCGACACCAAGAGCATCAGCGGTCACAGCGGGCGGACGCAACAGGGGACGCCGAATCCACCACGGTGGAACCGTCCCAGCCCGTCTGACGTGCAGGTACAGGGAGTGCCTGGGACGCCGTCCCGGGTCGGGAGGACACGGGGGAGCGGTGTCGGAACCACACGAGGACGTCGAGGAGTTCGCGGCGCTGCTGCGACGGCTGAAGGAGCGCACGGACCGCAGTTACGGTTCGCTGGCCCGCCGTCTGAACATGAACACCTCCACGCTGCACCGCTACTGCGCCGGTGAGGCGGTCCCCGTGGACTTCGCCCCGGTGGAGCGGTTCGCCGCGTTGTGCGGGGCGTCGGCGCAGGAGCGGCTGCAACTGCACCGGTTATGGCTCCCGGCGGTGGCGGCACGGCAGCGGCCCCGTACGGCGCCCGCGGCGCAGGACGATGCTTCGGAGCCGTCGGAGGAACCCGGCGCGAAGGAGGATCCCGCTCCCGCGAAGGACGATCCCGCTCCCCCACCCCGCCCCTGGTACCGCCGCCGGCGCACCCTGGTGGGCACGGCCGTCGCGGCGGTGCTCCTCGCCACCCTGGGCAGCCTCTCGGCCCTGCCGTCCGGCGGTCGCTCCCCGGCGGACGCCCCCGCGCGGGCCCAGGCCACGGGCCCGTCCCGGATGACGGCGCCGGGCGCACCCCACCGCCCGACGACCACTTCGCCGAGCCCCTCCGCCGGCACCCGGTCGCCCTCCCCCTCCTCCTCCCCGGCCGAGGGCACCCCGGCGAAGCCCTCCGGAAAATCGCCCGCCGAGAGCCGCGCCCCTTCCGGAAGCGGCACGTCGGACCGGCCCGCCGCCTCCGCCGCCGTCCCCCTCACCTGGACCGCCGACTCCCAGGTCTGGGCGATGGGCTGCGGTCACGACTACGTCATCGCCAAGCCGCCGCGGCAGGTCCCCCCGCCTCCGGCCCCGCAGGACGCCGGAACCTGGGCGGGAACCCAGAGCGCGGTGCACGGACGCGAGACGAACGTACGGATCTCGGTGCAGGGGCGGACCTCCACGGCCGTAGTCCTGGAGGCACTGCGCGTCCGGGTCGTCGGACGCGCGGACCCCGCCTCGGGCAACGCCTACGCCATGGACAACGGCTGCGGCGGTGCGGTCACCCCCCGCTACTTCGGTGTCGACCTGGACATCGACCGCCCCATCGCCCATCCGGTCGACGGCAACGACACGGGCACGCCGATCCCGGCCATGCGCCTGCCCTACCGCGTCTCCGCCGAGGACCCCGAGGTGCTGCTGGTCACCGCCCGCACCGAGGGCTGCGACTGCCGCTGGTACCTGGAGCTGGACTGGTCCTCCCAGGGCCGCACCGGCACGGTCCGCATCGACGACCACGGCAGCCCGTTCCGCACGAGCGCCATCAAGGGGCTGCCGCGCTACGCGTACGACACGTCGACGCGCCAGTGGGCGCCGTACGCCTGATGAGGCTGCAGGTCAGGCCTCCCAAACGGCGGCAGCCGTACGGTCGTCCGAGTACCCCTTGACCCTCACCTGGGCGTCGGCGAGGAACGCGGCGAGGCCCGGCGGGGTGGGGCCGGACCACCGGCCGGTCAGGTACTCGCACAGCTCCGGCTCGCCCCGCAGCGGCTCGGCCAGGCCGCCGGTGCACATCAGGAGCGTGTCGCCCGGGCGGGCGACGGAGGCACGGAAGCGGAAGGGTTCACGCAGCGGTGAGGGGGCGGGCTCGTACGGGCTCGGGGGCGTGGGTATGCCCAGGTCCATGGTGAGCCGGTCACCCTCCGGCGTCTCGGAGGGCAGGGAGCCGAAGCCGACCACGGGCTCGCCGGTGACGTCCTGGACGCGCGGCTCGATGTCCTGCCACTCGCCGTCCCTGAGCCGGAACAGTCCGCCCGCGCCGACGCCGAAGAACACACGCGTACGGCACCCGGGGTCGGCGGGGAGCAGCAGGCAGCGCAGGGTGGCCGCGTACTCATCCGGATCGATGCCCTGCTCGGCGGCGCCGGCGCGGAGCTTGCCGAGGCTGCGGTCGGTGAGACGGTGCAGGCCGGACTTCAGATCGCCGCGGCGGCCGGCCCTTATGTCCTCGGCGAGCCGTGCGTGACTGCGGCCGACGGCCTGGCCGATCCAGTGGCAGGCCTCGGCGGCCGCGCGGTGCGCGCCCGGCGTGGCGCGGGCACCGGTCGCCATCGCCACCAGGACCAGCGCGTGCTCGCCGGAGCCGAAGCGGGCGGTGAGGAGGGAGTCCCGGCGCGGCTCGCCCCGAAACCGCGCGGAGTCCCCACGGACGGAGACGGCCCGCAGCGTGCAGGGCCCGTACCGGGCTCCGTCGAGGACGGTGTCCGCGACCAGATCGTCGAGTTCGTCCGGGTCGGCGGGGGGCAGGGCGGTGGGTTCGGCCTCGTAGGTGGGCGGTCCGGAGCCGACGTAGTCGAGGGGCTCGGGCGGGAGCACGGGGAGGTCGACGCGGGTGGCGGTGCGGGGGCCCTGCGGGGCGGGGTCGGCGGGGGGCGAGGGGTCCGCGGGCGGGCGCTGCGGCGTCGGGCCGGCGGGGTGTGGGGGGTCCGCCGTGTCCTCCGGTGTGGGCGGCGGGGCCGCGGGCTGCGGTGGGCCGAACGGAGGCGGCGGGGGAGGTGGCGCGGACGGGGGTGGGGGCGTGGCCGGGGCGACCGGCGCGGTGGGTGTGCGGGCCTCCGTCGAGGTGCGGCCACCGGTCGGGGAGGGCGTACGGCCCCGGGGGGTCTGTTCCTCGAATCCCGGTGGCTTCGGTCCGGGCGGGAAGGTCGCGGGGCCCGGAGGAGGGTCGGGTGGCGGCTCCCAGGGGGCACGCCGTTGCGCCGGAACGCCCGACCGCGCCGGGCGCGGCGGCTCGTCCGCCGTATTCACGGCATCCACCGCGTCCACCGCCTCCACCGCCTCCACCGCCGAGGCGAACCGGTCGTCCAGTGAGTCGGGCGTGGCCGTGGGGCCCGTGTCCGCGGTGGAGTCGTCGTACAGCTGGCCCCACCAGTCGTCCTCGTGACCGGTGGGCCTTCCCCCCTGCTGGTTCATGCCCCTAATTGTCCACCGCACGGGCCATATGAAAACGGGGCAACCGGAAAATCCGGGGAGCCACGGCGCATCGAACAGGATGCCGAGTGAGCCCCCGAACGCCGGTCCGAAGGCGATGATGTGCCGAGGCGGGTTCTTGTTGTCAGGGAGGGGCGGCGCCAGGTGCTGGGAGCCACAGGTCTCGACGAGACGCACGAGTCGGCGTACCGGGCGCTGGTGTCCGTGGGCGCCGCCGGCCTGCCCGCCGTACCCGACCTGGTCGAGGTGGTGACCGGCGCGGCCGCGCTGTCGCAGCGCTTCCTCCAGCTCCGGCTCGGGGCGCGCGAGGAGGTGTGCACGCTGGTCACCGGCCATCCGGTCGTCGTGTCTCCCGAAGGGACCGACGCGGAGGAGCGGGCGGCCGAGCGCGGGGTCCGCCACCGCGTGGTCGTCGAGCGGTCGGTGCTGGACCTGCCGGACGGGATCACCGGGCTGACCGCCGCGCTCGGCCGCGGGGAGCAGGTGCGGGTGGTGGACAAGGTGCCCACCAAGCTGGTGGTCGCCGACCGTTCGCTCGCCCTGCTGCCGCTCACCCCGCACACCGCGGAGCCCGCCGCGCTGGTCGTGCGCGCGAGCGGGCTGCTGGAGCTGCTGTCGGGCGTGTTCGAGTCGGCGTGGCGGGACGCGCTGCCGCTCCGGCTCGGCGCGCGCGGCGTCACCGAGCGGGGGCCGGACGCCCCCGACGGCGTCGACCTGGAGGTGCTGTCCCTGCTGCTGGCCGGACTGACCGACGCGAGCGTCGCCAAACACCTCGACCTGGGCCTGAGGACCGTGCAGCGCCGGGTGAAGCGGCTGATGGAGCTGACCGGTGCCACGACCCGGCTGCAGCTGGGATGGCACGCGTACGAGCGGGAATGGGTGACCCGGGAGCGGCCCGAGTGAACATGGCCGGCCTGCGCCTTCTCCCGTACTCCGGCACTCTGGACAAATGGGAGTGGTGGACCTCCTGCTGGTCGGCCTGGTCATGCTGCTCGGCGTGGGCGGAGTGCTGGTGCCCGGTGTGCCGGGGTCGTGGCTGGTGTGGTCCGCGGTCCTGTGGTGGGCGCTGAAGGATCCGCAGCCGCTGGCCTGGGGCGTGCTCGTGGCCAGCACCGTCGCGCTGCTCCTCTCCCAGGTGGTGCGCTGGGCACTGCCGCCCCGACGGCTGCGCACGAGCGGCGCCACCCCCCGGATGGCGGTGTACGCCGGCGTGGGGGCGTTCGTCGGCTTCTTCCTGATCCCCGTGCTCGGCGCGATCCCCGGCTTCGTGGGCGGCATCTACCTCTGCGAACGCCTGCGGCTCGGCCGGCACGGCGAGGCCATGGCGGCGCTGCGGACGGCGATGCGCTCGGGCGGCTCCAGCGTGCTGACGGAGCTGTTCACCTGCCTGCTGATCATGGGGGCGTGGCTGGGGGCGGTGCTGTGGGGGTGAACCGGTCCCTCGCCGCGTGGGTCCCGCCGTAGGTCCCGGGACGTAGGACGAGGTTCCGATGCGCCGGGCGGAGCCGGAGTGTTTGGCTGGCTGCCATGACCGAATTCAGCGAGGCCGAACTCGCGTACCTGAAGTCGCAGCGGCTCGGGCGCCTGGCCACCGTCGACCAGCACGGGCAGCCACAGGCGAACCCGGTCGGCTTCTACCCGCGGGACGACGGGACCATCCTCATCGGCGGCTACGCCATGGGCACCACCAAGAAGTGGCGCAACCTGCGGAAGAACCCGAAGGTCGCCCTGGTCGTCGACGACATCGTCAGCCTGAGGCCGTGGAAGGTACGCGGCATCGACATCCGCGGTGAGGCAGAACTCCTCGTCGGTCCGCACGACTTGGGTCCGCACTTCAGCGAGGAGCTGATCCGCATCCTTCCGCGGCGGATCCACAGCTGGGGGCTGGAGGACGACGACTAGAGCGCACCTTCGAGCGTGAGCAGCCGCGTCTTGCGCTCCAGGCCGCCCGCATACCCGGTCAGAGACCCGTCGGCCCCGATCACCCGGTGGCACGGGCGGACGATCAGCAGCGGGTTCGCGCCGATCGCACCGCCGACGGCGCGTACAGCGGCCCGAGAGGCGCCGACCAGCGCGGCGATCTCGCCGTACGTCGCGGTCGCCCCGTACGGCACGGTCTCCAGGGCGGCCCACACCCTCTCCCGGAACTCGCTGCCCTCGCTCCGCAACTCCAGCCGGAACTCCTTCAGGTCCCCGGCGAAGTAGGCGGCGAGCTGTTCCTCGGCCGCGCGGAAAAGGGTCGGGTCGTGCCGCCAACCGTCCTGGACGGTACGGCCGTTCTTCTGGCCGGGCACGGAGAGGGAGGTCAGGGTGCCGTCCGGGCCGGCGGTCAGCAGGAGCCCGCCGACGGGGCTGTCCACGGTCGTGTAGTGCGTCTCGATGGTCATCAGTACTCCAACTCCCCTGCCGCACGCAGGTGTCGCAGGGCGTATGAGCGCCAGGGGCGCCAGGTGTCGGGGATGTCCGGGCCGGGCGGGGCGACGTCCGGGTCGCCGAGGGCGCGGGTGCGGATCGCGGCGACGGTGTGGGCGTCCAGGCCGGGCACGGCGAGCAGGGCGTCCTGCGCGTCGTCGCGGTCGGCGCCCGGGTCCAGGCGTACGGCGCCGTCGGCGAGGGCGGCTGCGAGCGCGCCCAGGGTGCCGTCCGGCTCGGCCTCGGCGAGGACGGCCGGTTCGGGGAAGACGTGGGTGAGGCTGCCGCAGGGGGCGTCGAGCGCCTTGCCGTACCGCCGCACCAGTCGCTCGGCCTCCGTACGCCCCACCAGTGCCCGCACCGCGAGCTCCTCCGGGTCGGCGGCGCCGGGCGACCGCAGTCCGGGGCGGGCGGCGACGAGCGGGGCGAGCCGTTCGTCGGCGCCGAGCCGCTCGTCCACGGCGTACGGATCGGCGTCGAGGTCGAACAGCCGTCGCAGCCGCTGGACGGCGGTGGTCAGGTCGCGGGGGTCGGTGAGCTGCAGCAGGGCGTCCAGCCAGCCGCCCGGATGGGCGCCGGACGCGGACCTCGCCGAGCCCGGCCGCTCGTCGACGGCGACGATGCCGGTGCCGTGCGGAAGGCGCAGGGTACGGCGGTACGTCCGCCGCCCGCGCGGCCCGCTCACCTCCTCTGCACCGGCCACGGCCTCGCCCTCCAGCAGGTCGAAGACGGCGCCCGCCTGGTACGGCCCCCGGTGGGCGAGCCGCAGCGGGATCCCCGCGGTCGGTGTGGCCGTACGCCGGGCGGCCCGGCCGCCGTGCGGGGCGGCGGCCCGCAGCTCGCTCGGCGTCGAGGCGTAGATCTCCCGCATCGTGTCGTTGAACTGGCGCACGCTGGCGAACCCGGACGCGAACGCGATCTGCGTGATCGCCAGGTCGGTGGTCTGCAGCAGCACACGCGCGGTGTGCGCCCGCTGGGCCCGGGCGAGGGCGACGGGTCCGGCGCCGAGCTCGGCGGTGAGCTGACGCTGCACCTGCCGCGCGCTGTAGCCGAGCCGTGCGGCGAGCCCGGCGACGCCCTCCCGGTCGACGACACCATCACCGATCAGCCGCATGGCCCGCCCCACGACATCCGCGCGGACGTTCCACTCGGCGGAGCCGGGCACGGCGTCCGGCCGGCACCGCCGGCAGGCCCGGAAACCCGAGCCCTGCGCGGCGGCGGCCGTCGCGAAGAACCGGACGTTGTGCCGCTTCGGCGTCACCGCCGGGCAGCTGGGCCGGCAGTAGATCCCGGTCGTCACGACGGCGAAGAAGAACTCCCCGTCGAACCGCCCGTCCCGACTCCGCACCGCTTCGTACCTGGTGTCTTCGTCCATCACGACATCCAGTGTCGACGGTGACCGGGGCACGGGCTAGCGGAAATCGGACGTGGAGCTGACCCACCGGCCCATCTGCTCCTTACTTCCAGCGCCCGCGCTTCACCTCCATGGCCGCCCGCCCCTCCGCCCCCTTCCGCTTCCAGTCCCGCCGGATCTCCGCCCGGAGCCTCGCATCGGTCTTGGCGACGATCCGCTGGTTCTCCCGGATGAGCTTCCGATAGCTGTCCAACCGTCGCTGGGGCAGCTCACCGGAGTCGATCGCGGCCAGCACCGCGCACCCCGGCTCACTCTCGTGCGCGCAGTCGTGGAACCGGCACTGCTCGGCCAGCTCCTCGATCTCGGAGAAGACCTGCCCGACCCCGCTCTCGGCGTCCCACAGTCCGACACCTCGAAGCCCCGGCGTGTCGATCAGTACACCGCCGCCGGGCAGCGCGAGCAGATTGCGGGTGGTTGTCGTATGACGGCCCTTGCCGTCCACGTCCCGCGCGGCCTGGACCTCCATGACGTCCTCCCCCAGCAGCGCGTTCGCGAGGGTGGACTTGCCCGCACCGGACTGCCCGAGCAGCACGGAGGTACCACCGGAGACGACGGCGACCAGGGCATCGAGCCCGTCCCCGCCCATCGCGCTGACCGGCACCACCGGCACCCCCGGCGCCGACGTCTCCACGTCCTGCACGAGGTGCGCCAGCGTCACCGCGTCCGGCACGAGGTCGGCCTTGGTCAGCACGACCACGGGCTGCGCCCCGGACTCCCAGGCCAGCGCGAGGAAGCGCTCGATGCGCCCGAGGTCGAGTTCGACGGCCAGCGACACGGCGACGATCGCGTGGTCGACGTTGGCCGCGAGGATCTGCCCCTCGGACCGCTTGGAGGAGGTGGAACGCACGAAGGCGGTACGGCGCGGCAGATACGTCCGTACGTAGCGCGGATTGCCGCCGGGTTCGACGGCGACCCAGTCGCCGGTGCACACGACCCGCATCGGATCGTGCGGGGTGACGAACGCGGTGTCCGCCCGGACGATCCCGCCGGCGGTGACCACGTCGCACTGCCCGCGGTCGACCCGGATCACGCGCCCGGGCAGCAGCCCCTCGGACTCGTAAGGGGCGAACTCGTCCGCCCACGCCTCGTCCCAGCCGTAGGGAGCGAGAGCGGAGTAGGCGGAGAAGAGAGAGGTGGAAGGCAAGGGTGACCCTTCACAAGGGCGGCCCCGGCAGCCACGCGCTCAGGCGCGCGGAAGGAAAGGAGTCGGTGTGTCAGCCGGCGGCCACGGAGGTGGACTTGATGGATTCCTGGATGCGGGCAGTGCCCGTCTCAATGACAGCCATCGGTCGACACCTCCTCATACGCTCTCGCTCGACGACACGGTTCGCCGTGACGCGCGGCAACTTTAACCCGCCCTCACGGCGCCCCGTCAACGCGTTTTCGCCCTCACGCGTGCCTGCGGGCCCTCACGCCTTCGCGCAGCGGTGCCCGTTCAACGTGAACCCGTACGCCGGCGAGTTCTTCCCCTGCCACGACGCCAGGAAGCCGAAGGCCAGGGAGCCGTCCGCCGGGACCGACTTGTTGTAGTCGGCGGCCGTGGCGGTCACCCGGGCGTCGTTCTGGGCGAAGCTCGCGTCCCACATCTGGCCGACCTTCTGGCCGTCGCGGAAGGACCAGGCGACGCGCCAAGTGTCCAGCGGACGCTCGGTGGTCACCGTCACGGTGGCCTGGAAGCCGTCGGGCCATTCGCTGACCAGGTCGTACTGGAACCGGCACGTGGGCGGCTCGCTCTTGTCGGGGTCCGGGGCGCCACCGCCGGCAGCCGTGGACGACGACGTGCCCTGGGGTGTGGTCGCGGGGTTCTCGCCGTCGGATTCCTCGGGCTTGCCCGTCGCCCCGGTGTCCGACGGCTTCGGGGAGCCGGACGGCAGCGGTGAGAGGGGCGGCACGGACACGCCGGGGTCGGCGGCCACCGGCTCGCGGTCGGACGCGTCTGCGGGTGTGACGCCGCTGTCGGTGCCGCCCGGCATCATCGACACGGCGAGTGCCAGCAGGGAGACGAGGACCGCGGCGACGAGGAGCCCGTTGCGCACGACGCGCGCCTTGTGCGCGCCGGGGTTCGGGGGCGCGCCGTCGCCGTCGGCCGGTGCGGGGCGCCCGGCTCCGAGGCGGACCTCGGCGGCCCTTCTGCGTCGCTCCAGGTAGGCGAGTCCGCCCCAGCCGATCACTCCGCCGGCCAGGGCCGCGGGCAGGCCGCCGCCGTGCAGCCGCAGGCACGCGGCGGCCTCGGCGCACTCCACGCAGCGTGCGAGGTGCCGGGAGAGGTCGTTCGGGGTGTCGGCGGCCGGTGACCGGGTGACCGCGTCGAGCAGCCGGGCGTAGCTGCGGCACTGCGCGTCCATCGGCGTGTCGAGGTGGTTGCGGTGGCAGCGGTCCCGGAACAGGCGGCGCACCTCGGCGAGTTCGTCGGGCACCGTGGCCGGGTCGAGGCCGAGTCGGCGGGCCACCGCGGACAGCGGCAGCGCCTCCACCTCGGCCAGCCACAGCAGTTCCGCGTCGGCTGCCTGGAGGTCGCGCAGTCCGCGCAGTGCGAGCGGGCGGCTCAGCGGGGGTCCGGTGT
Organism: Streptomyces sp. NPDC002838; assembly: GCF_040295365.1. NCBI lineage: Bacteria > Bacillati > Actinomycetota > Actinomycetes > Kitasatosporales > Streptomycetaceae > Streptomyces > Streptomyces sp. NPDC002838. Next base: position 89,363 of record NZ_JBEOVF010000025.1, read on the forward strand.
AGCGGGCGGCCTTGTCCGAGTTGAGCCACAGGCGCAGTTCCGGGTCGAGCCTGTGGCCGTGCCCCTGGGTCTCCCAGTCCGCCGCCGTCTCGCGTACGGCGGTCAGCAGCAGGGGGATCCTGGGCAGGCGGGCGGGGCGGCGGCCGGCGCTGCGGGCCGGAAGGGCCTCCGCGGCGCGGGCCTCGCGCATGCCGAGGGAGAATGCCTCCGTGGCCAGTTGGGTGGCCGCGGTGGAGCCGGCCGTGCACAGGTCGGCGTAGGAGAGCACGGCATCCCAGCACTCGGAGAACAGCGCGGCCTCGGCGGTGTCCTGGGGAGTCGGCAGGTCGGGCATGGGTCTCCTGCATTCAAAAGCGAGGTCAACTCGCCATACTGGCAAAGGAGTTGGGGGGAACCTCGCGGCAGGACACGAGCTTTTCACGCCTCCCACACAACTGACAAGCGGGGTATTCAAATCCGATGACGGGCGGTTGTGCGACCGGGCTCCGCACGCCCGGACCGCGCATCCCGTCTCCGTCCACCGGTTGGAGTACACCACCTCGACGCCCCGTCCGTCGATGGCCAGGGCCTCCGTACGGTGTTCCTGCGGCCACTCCTCGTTGCTCTGTGAGTTGGTTGCTCTGTGAGTTATACGTAAGGAAGGCCGGAAAGTATCGATGCCGGTCCACTCGGATCGGGCCGTCGACGCGGCAGGCCCGCCACCCGTGGCGAACGCTGACGCCGACGGTTACACCTCGACCGGTTCTGCCGCCGGAAGACTGTCCATGAACGAGCTGACGGAGAAGACCGCGCGGCCGGGGCCGGGCGGGCCGTACCCGGGGGGCGACGAGAGGCCGAAGTCGTCCATGGTGGCGCGGTAGGCCTCCAGCAGACGGATGTGGTACTCCAGCGGCGCGCCCTGCGGGTTGGCCTTGCCGAGCGGGGTCGTCGGCTCCGGGCACCAGGTGGTGAAGCGGGGCGTGATGCCGTGCGACATGAAGAAGCGCAGGCCCTCGGTGGTGGAGGCGATCGCCTCGTCGACGGTGGTGAAGCCGAAGGGCTCGGCCATCTCCACGCCCGCCACGAAGTTGGGGATCACGTTGCGGGCGCCGAAGACGTCGGCCGAGTCGAGGATGCGCTTGTGCCACTCGTCGCGGCCGACGTAGCGCTCCTTGCCCGGGCAGTACAGCTCGAACAGCCGGCGGTCCCACACCTCGAAGTTGGGGTGGTAGATCTGCACGCCGTAGTCCTTGAACCGCTGTACGTCGTCCCTCGGCAGGGCCTGGGCGACGACCTTGCCGATCCAGCGGCCCGGGAACCGCTCCTCGATGGCCTTGGCGTAGTGCCCGTAGAAGTCCGCCTCGTCACGCCCGGCGACCTTCGACGTGATCGCGCCGCCGGTGAGCGTGTAGGCGGTGGACGCCTTCTGGGTGTCGTACCGGTCGATGATCTCCAGGGCTTCGAGGACCTCCTCGACGTCCTTGACTCCCGTGTACGGGCGCCCGGCGGCCTTGTGCTGGCGCCAGTTGTGGTTGATGTCGCAGTACTGGCACTCCTCCTTGGCGCCGAAGTACTGGCAGACGCGGAAGACGGTGAGGTAGATCAGGTAGCCCCATTGGATGGTCGGGGCGACCTCCATCACGGACTTCCCGTTGGCGAGTGTGTGCCGGTAGTACTCCGGCATGGGCGGCACACCGACGTCGGCGATCCGCTTGCCGTCGAGGTAGAGCCCGAGCACGCCGTCCTCGTTCGCGGCGACCCGGTACGGCGAGGCGGGGTTCACGCGCACCGACACGACGGTCCGCCGCAGGTCGTACGGCCCTCCGGTGAGGATGATCTCCTCGGGCGGGCGCCGCAGCGCGGCCTCGCCGAGCTCGGGCAGGGTGCCGTGGTCGAAGGAGAAGATGAAGTACGACTTCGGCTTCACCTCCCCGCCCTCGTTGTCACTGAGCGCGGATGGGTCGAAGGCCACCCCGCCGCGGAGCAGATCCTCTTTGAAGACGGCTTCCCGCGGTACGTGCGGGAACCGCTCCATCAGATCCTCGACCAGCGCGGTACGGCTGCCCATCCCGTATCTCCTCCCGGTTCGGACGTACAACTCCTCACGGTATGCCCCCGCCCTCGCATCAGCCGTGCCGGGTCCCCTCGCGCCGCGCGATATGCCCCGGTACGGGGGTGTTCGCCAGAGTCATTCCCCTCACGCCGCCCGCTCCAGGGCCCCCGGATCGACCGGGTACGCGAGTCGCTCACCCGACAGCAGCCGTACGGCCTCCTGTACGACCGTGATGCCCAGGCGGGCCACCTCGTTGCCCTGAGAGCCCGCGAGGTGGGGGGTGATGAAGGCGTTCGAAAGGTCGAAGAGGGGCGAGTCGGCGGGCAGCGGTTCGGGGTCGGTGACGTCGAGGATCGCGGTGAGGCGCCCGGTGCGCAGTTCCGCGAGGAGGGCGTCGTGGTCGACGAGCCCGCCGCGCGCGGTGTTGATCAGTACCGCTCCGTCGGGCATCAGGGCCAGCTCGCGGCGGCCTATCAGATGCCGGGTCTCGGGGGTTTCGGGGGCGTGCAGAGTGACGATCTCGGAGGTGCGCAGGAGGTCGTCCAGCTCCAGCAGCGGTACGCCGAGCGCGGCGGCCTGGGCCTCGTCGACGTACGGGTCGGTGAGCGCGGGCCGCAGGTCGAAGGGGCGCAGCAACTCGATGAGGCGGCGGCCGATGCGGGAGGCGCCGATGACTCCGACGCGGCGGCCGTGGTTGCCGATGCCGGGGACCAGCTCCCAGCCGGGGAAGGCGCGTTCGGTGCGCAGGCGGTCGCGGGCGGCGAAGACGTCCTTGCCGGCCAGCAGGATCATGGCGAGCGTGTACTCGGCGACGGGCAGCGCGTTGGCCTCGGCCGCCGAGGAGACGGCGATGCCGCGCCGCCACAGCTCGGGTGTGGCGAAGCTCTTGACCGAGCCGGCCGAGTGCAGGACCGCGCGCAGCCGGGGGGCCGCGTCGAGGACGGCCGTGTCGAGGCGGGGGCAGCCCCAGCCGGTGACGAGGATCTCGGTGCGGGCGAGTGTCTTCGCGACGAGGGGATCGGTGAGGTCCTGTGCCACCAGGGCGGGATCGATGTCCAGGGCCTCCCGCAGCCGCGCCAGGACCTCGGGCGGGAAGACGAGCGGCACGTTCTCGGCGGTCATGGCGAACAGTGCCTGGGGACGGGTCAAGTGGGTGGCCTTCCGGCTCGGTGACATGGCGATAGAAACCGCTCTCTACGGTAGGTGGCGGTAAATGAGAAGGTCAACGCACAGGTACCTTCCGGGAGGGACGACGGACATGACGGAGACGGTCACGAACTGGGCGGGCAACATCACGTACGCCGCCAAGGAGTTGCACCGGCCGCACTCGCTCGACGCGCTCGGCGCCCTTGTGGCCGACAGTGCGAAGGTGCGGGTGCTGGGCAGCGGGCACTCGTTCAACGAGATCGCCGAGCCGGGCGCCGACGGCGTCCTGCTGTCGCTGGCCACGCTGCCGCCCGTGATCGACGTCGACACGGCGGCCCGTACGGTTCGGGTCGGCGGCGGCGTCCGTTACGCGGAGCTGGCCCGGCACGTGCACGCCCATGGCCTCGCGCTGCCCAACATGGCCTCGCTGCCGCACATTTCGGTGGCCGGGTCGGTGGCGACCGGGACGCACGGCTCGGGCGTCGGCAATGGTCCGCTGGCGTCGGCGGTGCGCGAGGTGGAGATCGTGACGGCGGACGGCTCGACGCTGATCATCGGGCGGGGGGACGAGCGTTTCGGCGGTGCGGTGACCTCCCTGGGCGCCCTCGGGGTGGTCACCGCGCTCACTCTCGACCTGGAGCCCTCCTTCGACGTCGAGCAGCACGTGTTCACCGAATTCCCCCTCGCCGGGCTGGACTCCGCGACGTTCGAGAGCGTGATGGCGTCCGCCTACAGCGTCAGCCTGTTCACCGACTGGCGTGCGCCGGGTTTCCGGCAGGTCTGGCTCAAGCGACGCACCGACCAGCCGCTGTCCGACTTCCCGTGGGCCGCGCCCGCCACCGAGAAGACGCACCCGGTGCCGGGGATGCCCGCGGTCAACTGCACCGAGCAGTTCGGGGTGCCGGGACCGTGGCACGACCGGCTGCCGCACTTCCGGGCGGAGTTCGTCCCGAGCAGCGGTGCCGAGCTGCAGTCGGAGTACCTGCTGCCGCGCCGGTATGCCGTCGACGCGCTGTATGCGATCGACGGAATACGGGAGACCGTCGCCGGTGTACTGCAGACCTGCGAGGTGCGTACGGTCGCCGCCGACGAGCAGTGGCTGAGCCCGGCGTACGGACGGGACACCGTGGCGCTGCACTTCACCTGGATCGAGGACACGACGGCGGTGCTGCCGGTGGTGCGGAGACTGGAGAAGGCCCTGGACCAGTTCGAGGCCCGCCCGCACTGGGGGAAGGTGTTCACCGCGCCGGCAGAGGTGCTGCGGGAGCGGTATCCGCGCCTGGGCGACTTCCGGGCCCTCGCGCACGACCTGGACCCGAGGGGCAAATTCGCCAACGCGTTCGTCCGGGAGGTGCTGGGCGGCTGACTTTATAAAACCCCTTTCCTAAGCCCTTGTCGAAAGTCCTCGCAGCCCATAGCCTTGCGCCGCGCCGGTGCCGATGTCGTCCCGGCATGAGCTGAAGGGATGGGGCAGGCCCGGTGAAGCGCACATCACGTGACATCCGTACCGCGAACCGCTACGAGGTGCTGCGCCAGATCATCGCCGAGTCGCCCACCTCTCGGCAGGAGCTGGCGGCCGCCACCGGCCTGAGCCTCGCCACGGTCGCCACGCTCGTCGGTGAGCTGCTCGACCTCCGGATGATCACGGAGGTCGGGTTCGAGGACTCGGCGGGCGGTCGCCCCCGGGGCCTCGTGGCCGTCAACGCGTCGGGGGGCGCGTTGATCGGCGTCGACATCGCGGAGACGTACGTCCATGTCGAGCTGTTCGACCTCGCACTGAACGTGCTGGCCCGCGCCGACGAGGAGATGCGGCCCGGCGAGAGCCGGCCCGAGCAGGTGGTCGGCCATGTCGCCGCCGCCGTCGGCTCGGTGGTCGCGCAGGCCGGCATCGAGGGCGCGCGGGTGCTCGGCGTCGGGGTGAGCGTGCCGGGGCAGGTGGACCGCGCCACCGGCATCTCGGAGTACGCGCCCAACTGGGACTGGCACGACGTGCCGCTGCTGGACCTGCTCACCGAGCACATCGCCTACCCCCTCTACCTGGACAACCCCTTGCGCGCCTGCGCGGTGGCCGAGCTGTGGTTCGGGGCCGCGCGCGGGAGCGGGGACGCCGTGGTGGTCAACCTCGGCACCGGAGTGGGCGCAGGGCTGGTGCTCGGCGGCGGACTGCACCGAGGCGTGAGCAACAGCGCCGGCGAGTGGGGGCACACCACACTGGTCCTCGACGGGCGGCTGTGCCACTGCGGCAACCACGGCTGTGTGGAGACGTACGTCGGCGCGCCGGGCATCATGCTGAACCTGCGGGAGCTCAGCCCCCGCAGCACGCTGCTGCACCCGGAGGACCAGACGGCCACCATCGACGCGCTGTCCCGCGGGGTCGCCGCGCACGATCCGGTGGCGCTCAAGGTGGTCCGCGACACCGCCCGCTACCTCGGCGCCGGCATCGCCGACCTGGTCAACCTGTTCAACCCCGAAGTGGTCGTGCTCAGCAGCTGGGTCGCGGCCGCCCTCGGCGAGCCGCTGCTCGCCGAGGTGCGTGAGGCCGTCGCCCGGCACGCGCTCAGGCGGCCGCTGGCCGCCACCGAGATCGTCCTCTCCCCCATCCCCACCGACCCGGTGTGCCTGGGAGCCGCGACCTTCGCGCTCGAAGGCGCACTCCAGTCGGTCGGGCAGAGAAACGGAAAACGCACGACCCCCGCAAGAAGCCGCACCGCACCACCTTCATGACGACGGAAGGGATGCATATGCTTCGCCCTCACCCGAGGAGATCGGTCCTCCTGACAGCCGCAGCCGCGCTCGCCGTCGCCGGACCCCTCATATCCGCCCCGACCGCCTCGGCCGCTCCCCCCATGGCGGCCGAGGTTTCCCCGCCCGCCGCCCAGGCCGTCGACAACATCGGCGGCGGCGGTACGGCGGTCACCACGCCGTCCAGGGCTCCCGAGGACTTCCGGGGCGCTGACGGGACGTACGACTGGTCCAAGGACAAGGGCGGCCGCACCTTCCTCGGGTACGCGGCGAAGTACGGCGTCGAGGACCTCGTCGCGTTCGCGAACAGCGCGCCCGCCGTCACGGGCGCCTGGCAGGGCAAGCAGTCCGGCAAGTGTCTGACCGCGAGCGTTTCGGGGGCGGCGATCGCCGCCTGCATGGGTGGGGCGGGGCAGTCGTGGTCGTACGCCGCGAAGTGCGGTGAGGCGACCGCCGACGGCAGCAAAGTGACCCTTCACAGCTGCACCGGAGGGGCCAACCAGGCCTGGTTCCGCCAGTAGTCCACGGGGGGGCGGGCCGCTGGTGCGGCGTCCCACCACTCCCCATGTCCGATATTCCGAACGCTATGCAACGCTTCGAACAGCCTTCGTCCAACCCCTTGCCGAAGCCTTAGCCGAAGGTTAACGTCCCGCACCGCAACCCCCTTTGAGCCATCTGGCGCTGAGCCATCGAGCCGCAGCCGATACAAGCCGCACACGATCCGGACACAAGAGCCGTACACACATCCGTACACACGCTCCGGGCACAAGAGACAAGGACGTCAGCATGTCGGCATTGAGCAACAGCAACTGGGACCGCCGCAACGTACTGCGGGCCGCCATGGGCCTGGCCGCCGCCGGCGGGCTCGCCGCGTGCGGTGGCAACAACGGACGGGGCGGGGGCAGCGGTTCGGGCACGAACCTGACGCAGTACTTCCACGCCTACGGTGAGGCCGGGACCGAGCAGGCCATCAAGAGGTACGCGAAGGCCTACGACAAGGCCAACGTGACCACGCAGTGGATCACCAGCGCCGACTTCGAGAGCAAGCTCTTCGCGACGCTGCTCACCGACAACGCGCCCGACCTCTTCGAGTTCCACCCGCAGATCCAGATGGTCAAGAGCGGTCAGGTGGCGGACCTGACCGACATCATCGAGCCGGTCAAGGACGACTTCAACCCGGCGGACATCCAGTCGCACACGGTGGACGGGAAGATATACGGCGTCCGCATGATCGACGATCCGCAGTTCTTCTTCTACCGCAAGTCGATGCTGGATAAGGCGGGCGTCGACGTACCGACCACGCTCGACGAGCTGATGGAGGCCGCCGCCAAGCTCACCACCGGCAAGGTCAAGGGCCTGTACATGGGCAACGACCTGCACAGCGTCAACGACACGTTGATCTGGTCGGCCGGCGCCCAGCACCTCACCGAGAAGAACGAGATCGCCTACCACACGGACGGCGTCGTCGAGGGCCTGAAGAAGATGCGCAAGCTGTTCACCAGCGGCGACCTTCTCCTCGGCGCTCCGACCGAGTCCTGGGACCCCTCCTCGTTCAACCAGGGCCTGTGTGCCATCCAGTTCTGCGGCATGTGGGCGATGCCGGCGATCCAGGACGCGCTCGGCGACGACTGGGGGGTCTTCCCCTTCCCGAAGGTCACGGACTCCGGCAAGCAGTCCGTCTACAACGGCGGCTGGTCGATGTTCGTCAACGCCAAGGGCAAGAACGTCGAGGCAGCCAAGGAGTACGTCAAGTGGCTGTGGATCGACCAGAAGGAGTACCAGGAGGACTGGGCCACCTCCTACGGCTTCCACATCCCGCCGCGCACCTCGATCGCGGAGAACGCCGACAAGCTCAAGTCGGGCAACGCCGCTGAGGGCGTCAAGCTCTTCAACGAGTTCGGGCACTTCGACAACATCGGCTGGACCCAGGCCATGCGCACCGCCTTCGAGGACGTCTTCGCCAACTGCGTCCGCAAGAACATGAACCCGGAGGCCGCCCTCGACAGGTGCGACGCGGCCGTCAACCGCGAACTCAAGAAGCTGTTCGGATAGACCGCGGGACGGACCACGACATGTCGACGACCAAGACGCGCGACCTCGCGCGCCCCGCCCCGGCGAAGGCCTCCTCGGCCAAGCCGCGGCGGGGTCTGCGGGGCAGCCCCACTTTCAACTTCTGGATCTTCACCGGACCGTTCCTCATCGGCCTGGCGATCTTCGTCTACGCCCCGATCCTCTGGAGCCTCTGGCTCAGCTTCTTCGAGGCCCGCTTCACCGTCACACCCGACAAGTTCATCGGCTTCGACAACTACAAGTACATGCTGACGAACGACGACTTCGTCGGCTCACTCGGCACCTTCACCGTCTTCGCCGCGTTCATCGTGCCCACCACCTGGGCGCTGTCGCTGGGCCTGGCCCTGCTGGTGAACCGACTGCGGTTCATGCGGGCGTTCTTCCGGTCGGTGTTCTTCCTGCCCACCGCCGTCAGCTATGTCGCCGCCTCGCTGATCTGGAAGATGTCCATCTTCAGCGGCGTCCGCTTCGGCCTGATGAACACGGTCCTCGGCTGGTTCGGGATCGAGAACATCGCCTGGCTGTCCGACCCCAATCCGCCCTGGTACTGGCTGGTCATCGTCACCGCACGGCTGTGGCTGCAGGCCGGCTTCTTCATGATCCTGTTCATCGCGGCGCTGCAGAACATCCCGGACGAGCTGTACGAGGCCGCCGCCATCGACGGCGCCAAGCCCGGCTGGCAGACCTTCCGGTACATCACCCTGCCCCAGCTGCGCGCCACGTCCACCGCGGTGATCCTCCTGCTGCTCATCGCCGCCTACCAGGCCTTCGACGAGTTCTACAACCTCCTGTCGAAGACCACATGGGGCCGCCCGCCCCTCGTCGAGCTGTACTACAAGGCCCTGGGCGAGAGCCAGGACTACGGCTCCGGCAGCGCGGGCGCGGTCATCCTGACCGTGTTGATCTGTGCCGTGACCCTGCTCCAGGGCAAGATCATGGGCTTCGGAAGGGGGGAGGAGTCCAAGTGACCACCACCATGCCCGAGGTGCGGGAACCCGCGCCGTCGTCAGGCAAGCCCCGCCGCAACAGGCGCGGTGGCGGCGTGATGAGCTCCACCGGCCTCTACATCGCCACCGGAATCGCCGGCTTCCTCTTCCTGGTCCCGTTCTACCTGATCATCCGCAACGCCCTCTCCACCGACGCCGAGATCACCGGAGAGAACTGGAAGTTCTTCCCCACGGACATCCAGTGGGGCAACATCAGCGAACTGTTCACCGACGAGACGGTGCCCTTCGCCCAGTCCCTGTGGAACTCGGCGATCGTGGCCACCCTGCACACCGTCGGCGTCCTGCTGGTGTGCTCCCTCGCGGGCTACGGTCTCGCCCGCATCCCGTACAAGCACGCCAACAAGGTCTTCTACGCCGTCCTGGGCACCCTGATGGTCCCGACGGCGGTCACCTTCGTCCCGAGCTTCGTGCTGGTGTCGTCGCTCGGCTGGGTGGACACCTACCGGGGTCTGATCATCCCGGGCCTGTTCAGTGGTTTCACCTGCTTCCTGTTCCGGCAGTACTTCCTGGGGTTCCCCAAGGAGCTGGAGGAGGCGGCGCGCGTGGACGGACTGGGGTACTGGGGCGCGTACTGGCGCATCGTGGTGCCCAACTCGCTGAACTTCTTCGCGGCGATGGCGACCATCACCTTCATCAACGGCTGGAACGCCTTCCTGTGGCCGCTGGTCATCGGCCAGGATCCGGGGTCGTGGACCGTCCAGGTCGCGCTCTCCAACTACATGACCAACCAGACCGTCGTCTTCCATCTCATCTTCATGGCCACCGCCTTTTCCATCCTGCCCCTGGTGTTCGTGTTCCTCTTCCTCCAGCGCTGGCTGGTGCAGGGGATCGCCCAGACCGGCATCAAGGGCTGAGCAAGGAGACCGATGTCTTTCCGCACCACCACGGCCGTCGACTACGTCGAGGACGTCTCACCGGGCAGCGGTGCCCTGCCGCCCCGCGCCTGGTACGCGTCCTCGGACGCGAAGTCCCTGTCGCTGAACGGCAGCTGGCGCTTCCGTCTGTCGGCGACGGCCGACGCCGAGGACGAGTCGTTCGCCGAGGAGGGGTACGACGCCCGGGACTGGGCCGAGGTCACGGTCCCGGGCCACTGGGCCCTGCAAGGCCATGGCTCCCCCATCTACACCAACCACCTCTACCCCTTCCCGGTGGACCCGCCGCACGTGCCGACGGAGAACCCGACCGGTGACCACGTGCGGGTCTTCGACCTGCCCGAGGACTGGCCCGCTCTGTCCGAGGGCGGCGCCGTCCTGCGTTTCGACGGCGTGGAGTCCTGCGCCCGTGTCTGGCTCAACGGCACGGACATCGGCGAGTTCAAGGGCTCCCGGCTGCCGCACGAGTTCACGGTCGGCCATCTGCTGAAGCCTGTAGGCAATGTACTGGCGGTCCGCGTCCACCAGTGGTCGGCGGGCTCGTACCTGGAGGACCAGGACCAGTGGTGGCTGCCCGGCATCTTCCGTGACGTGACGCTGCTGCACCGCCCGGCGGGCAGCGCGGGCGACTTCTTCGTGCACGCCTCCTACGACCACCTCACCGGCGAGGGCACCCTGCGCGTCGACTCCGACGTCGACGGCCGGGTGACCGTGCCCGCCCTGGGCATCGATGTCGCGACCGGCGAGTCGGTGACGGTGGCGGTTCAGCCGTGGACTGCCGAGACGCCGACGCTGTACGACGGTGTCCTCGCGACCGAGGGCGAGCGGGTACCCCTGCGCATCGGCTTCCGCACGGTCGCCCTGGAGGACGGCCTGATCAAGGTCAACGGCAAGCCGATCCTCTTCAAGGGCGTCAACCGCCACGAATGGCACCCGGAGAAGGGCCGCGCGCTCGACCTGGAGACCATGCGCGAGGACGTGCTGCTGATGAAGCGGCACAACCTCAACGCCGTGCGCACCTCGCACTACCCGCCGCACCCCGCCTTCCTCGACCTGTGCGACGAGTACGGGCTGTGGGTGATCGACGAGTGCGACCTGGAGACCCACGGCTTCACCGAGCAGGGCTGGCGGGACAACCCCGTCGACGACGACCGCTGGACCCCGGCCCTCCTGGACCGCGCCGCCCGCATGGTCGAACGCGACAAGAACCACCCGTCGGTCGTCTTCTGGTCCCTCGGCAACGAGGCCGGCACCGGCCGCGGCCTGACCGCGATGGCCGAGTGGATCCACGGCCGGGACTCCGCGCGCCTCGTGCACTACGAGGGCGACATCAACTGCCGGGACACGGACGTGTACTCGCGGATGTACGCCTTCCACGACGAGGTCGAGAAGATCGGCAAGGGCCTGGACGGGGGCACGGGGAAGAGGCGCGAACTGCCCTTCATCCAGTGCGAGTACGGGCACGCCATGGGCAACGGCCCCGGCGGACTCGCCGACTACCAGCGGCTGTTCGAGTCGTACGACCGGCTCCAGGGCGGCTTCATCTGGGAGTGGATCGACCACGGCATCAAGCACCCGGAGCTGGGCTACGCCTACGGCGGCGACTTCGGCGAGGAGCTGCACGACGGCAACTTCGTCTGCGACGGACTGGTCTTCCCGGACCGCAAGCCCTCCCCCGGCCTCGTCGAGTACAAGAAGGTCATCGAGCCGGTCCGCATCGAGGGCGACGGCACGGACGGCTCCGTACGGATCACCAACAACTACGACTTCGCCGACCTGTCGGCGCTGGCTTTCGAGTGGTCGTGCCAGGTGGACGGCGAGACCGTCGAGTCGGGCTCGCTGTCGGTGCCGGCACTGGCCGCGGGCGAGTCCGCGGAGGTGAAGCTGCCGGAGCCCCCCATGGACGGGCGCGGCGGCGAGCGGCAGTGGACGGTGCGGGCGCTGCTCTCCGCCGACACCGCGTGGGCGCCGAAGGACCACGTGGTCGCCTGGGGTCAGTTCGCCGTGGCCGCCCGGCCGCTGCCGTCCGTCCCCGCCACCGACCGGCCCGTGCGTGGCGATGGGCGGATCACGCTCGGCCCGGCCTCCTTCGACGCCCGTACCGGGGCGCTGAAAACCATCGGCGGTGTCGATGTGAGCGGACTGCGGCTGGACGTGTGGCGGGCGCCGACCGACAACGACGACGGCGCGGAGTGGCAGTCGGACACCCGGTACGGGGTGCTGTGGCGGACGCTGGGCCTGCACCGCATGCAGCACCGCCTGGACGGCGTGGAGTTGGGCGACGACGCGCTGACGGTACGGACCCGGGTGGCGCCCGCCGCCCGCGAGGTGGGCCTCGGCACGGTGTACCGATGGACCTCCGACGGGGACCGGCTGCGGCTGACGGTGTCCGTGGCCCCGGAGGGCGACTGGACGCTGCCGCTGCCCCGGCTCGGCGTTCGCTTCGCACTGCCGACCGCCGGCAGTGTGCGGTGGTTCGGCGGCGGCCCGGGTGAGGCGTATCCGGACACCAGGATGGCGTCGATGGTCGGCCGTTGGCAGTCGACTGTAGACGATCTACAGACGCCGTACGTCCGTCCGCAGGAGAACGGCGCGCGGGCCGACGTGCGCTGGCTGGAGATCGGCGGACTCAGGATCGAGGGCGACCCGGAGTTCTGGTTCAGCGCGCGGCGCTGGACCACCGAGCAGCTGGACGCGGCGCGGCATCTGACCGACCTCGCACCCGGCGACTCGGTGTGGGTCAACCTCGACCACGGCCAGCACGGCATCGGCTCGCAGTCCTGCGGTCCGGGCCCGCTGCCGCAGTACTTCCTGCGGGCCGAGCCGACGGAGTTCTCGTTCGTGTTCTCCGCGACCGAGTAACCGGTGATCGACTAATCGATTGACTGATTGATCGACATTCTGCAACGGTCATGAGGTCGTCCGCGGCCGATCGGCTCATCAGCCGACCGGCCGCGACTCGCTTTTGCGCAAGGGAGTTGATGGGTCGAGTGAGCGGCAGTATCGAGGTCCGCGGCCTCTCCCGTACTTTCCACACCACCGTCCGCCGCCCCGGCTTCACCGGCGCGCTGCGTTCCCTGGTCAACCCCGAGCGGGTGGCCAAGCACGCCGTCTCCGACATCACCTTCGACGTCTCCCCCGGCGAACTCCTCGCCCTGCTCGGCCCGAACGGCGCGGGCAAGTCCACCACCATCAAGATGCTCACCGGCATCCTCACGCCCACCTCCGGCGAAGCGCGGGTCGCGGGCGTGGTGCCGTACGTGGAGCGCGAGCGCAACGCCCGGAACATCGGCGCGGTGTTCGGCCAGCGCACCCAGCTGTGGTGGGACCTTCCGGTGCGCGAGTCCTTCTCGATCCTCCGTGACATCTACGAGGTGCCGAAGGCCGAACACGCCACCCGGCTCAAGGAGTTCGACGAGCTGCTGGACCTGTCGTCCTTCTGGGACACCCGGGTCCGGCATCTCTCCCTGGGCCAACGCGTGCGCAGCGACCTCGCCGCCGCCCTGCTGCACGATCCGCCGGTCGTCTTCCTCGACGAGCCGACCATCGGCATGGACGTGGTGGTCAAGGAGCAGGTGCGGGAGTTCCTCAGACATCAGGTCGAGGAGCGCGGCCGCACGGTCCTGCTGACCACCCACGACATGACAGAGGTCGAGCGGCTCGCCGAACGCGTCGTCCTCATCAACCACGGTCGGCTCGTGCTCGACGGCTCCCTCGACGAGATCCGGCGCAAGTTCGGCTCGACCTGGCAGGTCCGGGCGACGCTCGCCGACGCGCACACCGACGTCGTACCGCTGCCGGGGATCGCGGTGCTGCGCCACGACGGACCGCAGGTGGTGTTCGGACCCGACGGGACCGACGCGCCCACCGTGCACCAGGCGCTGAAGGCGGTCATCGAGCGGTACGAGGTGACAGGCGTCGCCATCGACGAGGCCGATCTCGAGGACGTGATGCGGGCCGCCTACGTCCAGGCCGGAAGCGTGTGATGGCCGCCGCCCACGCCTGGCGCGCCGCGCGCGTCACCCCGCTCGGCGAGCTGCACGCCCCGCCCAGGATGACCGCCGTCCTGGTCCGGCTGACCGTGCAGGTGGTGCTGGTGGCGTCCCTGTGGCGCGGCCTGTACGCGCACACCGGCACCACCGCCGGACTCGACCGCGACCAGGCGGTGACGTACGCCGTGCTGGCCGTACTCACCTCCCGGCTGCGGGAGTTGGACCAGTACGCGGGCCGGGACTCCGTGCTGCAGCACATGCACTTCGGCACGATCGTCTACTGGTACCTGCGCCCGATGCCGCCCCAGCGCTACTACGCCCTGCGCGCCGTCGGCGAGCAGTTGTACGGACTGGCGTGGGCGCTGGGCGGATACGCGGTCTGCCTCGGGGCGGGGGTGATCGAGCCGCCCAGGTCGGCCGCCGTGGCAGGGGTGTTCGCGCTCAGTCTGCTGCTCGGCCAGTGGGTCCTGTACTACGTCATGCTCCTCCTGGACCAGCTGTGCTTCTGGACGGTGCGCAACACCGCCGCGATGCTGATCCTGATCTTCGCGCAGAACCTGCTGTCCGGGGTGTACGCGCCCCTGTGGTTCTTCCCGGACTGGTTCGTGACGCTGAGCTCGTTCCTGCCCTTCCAGGCGACGCTGAGCGTGCCGCTGTCCCTGTACATCGGCCGCATCCCGTTGTCGGACGCGGGCTTCCAGCTCGCCGTGCAGGCCGGGTGGGTGGTCGTGCTCGCGTTGTTCACCCGTTTCCTGTGGCGGCGGGCCGCCCGTCGTGTCATCTCCCAAGGAGGCTGATGCCTATGAATGCCGTCCGGATCGCGTGGCGTATCACGCGTCTCAACTTCCGTGCCCAGCTGGAGTACCGCACCGAGTTTCTGCTGATGGTCGCGATCGGCGCGATCTGGCAGGTGTCGGTGCTCGTCTTCGCGACGGTGCTGCTGTCCCGGTTCACCGGGATGGGTGGCTGGGACAGTTCGGAGGTGCTGCTGATCCCGGCGACGCGGATGCTCGCGCACGGGTTGTTCGTGCTGTTCCTGGGCAGGTTGCACGGCGCCGGCCGGCAGATCCAGGAAGGCAGGATCGACGTCTATCTGACCCGCCCCATGCCGGTGCACCGCCAGCTCCAGCTGTCCTACTTCCCCACCAACGCGATCGGCGATCTGACGGTCGCGGCGGGCCTGATGGTGGGCGCGCTCAGCCGCAGTGAGCTGGACTGGACGACGGGCCGCGTCTCGTACCTGATCGCCGCCGTGATCGGCGGCATGTTCCTGGAAGCGGCCCTGTTCACGGTGGTGACCTGTGCCTCGCTGCGCTTGCCGGCCGCCGACTACTGGGGCAGCTGGCTGGAGGAACTTCTCGGCACGTTCGGCAGTTACCCGCTGAACGTGCTGCCCAAGGCGGTGGGGGGCTTCCTGACGTACGGCCTTCCGCTCGCGTTCGTCGCGTACTTCCCGGCCGCCGTCCTCACCGGCCACGGCCACGACACCGGTGTCCCGTACTGGCTGGCGGCGATCTCGCCCCTGCTGGGGGTGCTGGCCTACCTGGGGGCGCGGCTGCTGTGGCGATGGAGCCTCGCCCACTACGCGGGGGTGAACGGATAACCACCGCCACCCGCTCCGGATTACGTCCGCGTCTCGCGGTGAGCCTCGTCTTCGTCGTCCTCGGCGCCACGCAGGGCGGCTGGATGGCCCGTATCCCCGCGATCCGGGACCAGGTCGGCGTGGACACCGCGCGATGGGGGCTGTTGAGCAGTTCTTCGGCCGCCGGGGATCTCGTCGCGATCGTGCTGATCACCTTGCTGATCGGCCGGGTGAGCTCCCGTCTGCTGAGCCTCGCCGCCGCCGCGCTGGTGCTGCTCAACGCGCCCGTGCTGGCGGCCGCTTCGGCCGTGCCCGCGCTGGTCGTGGGGTTGACGATGTGGGGTGTGGGCGCGACCTTCCTGGCCACGCCCGTCAACGCGCTCGCGGTCGCGGTGGAGCGTCACCAAGGCAGGCCGCTGATGTCGGGCTTCCACGCCTCCTACAGCGGCGGGGTGCTGGCGGGCGGCGCCCTCGGCACGCTCGCGGCGGCCACCGGCGTCTCTCCGGGTGTTCAGATGGCGATCAGCAGCGGCGTTCTCGGGACGCTGCTGCTGGCGTGGGCGGGATGGCTGCCGGAGGAGGAGGTCCCCGCGACGCACAAGGAGGAACGCCGGCCGCTCCGGCAGCGGTTCACTCCCCAGCTGGTCCTGCTCGCCTCCATCGCGTTCCTGGCGTCCTTCGTCGAAGGGGCGGCGTCACAGTGGAGTTCGGTGTTCACGGCCGACTACCTGGACGAGGGCGCGGCGCTCGGCGCGGCGACGTACACGTGCTTCTCGGTGGCGATCCTCGTGGCGCGGCTGCTGGGCGACCGGTTCGTGGCCCGCCTCGGCCGCGGCACCTTCGTACGGCTGTCGCTGCTGACCGCGGCACTGGGTACGGCCCTGGCCCTCGCCCGGCCCGGCCTGCCGCTCGCCATCGCCGGGTTCACCGTGGCCGGCCTGGGCATCGCCTGCGTGCTCCCGGCGCTGATCGCCCTGGCCGGGCGGCAGCCCGGGGTGCCGGCCGGCGAGGGCGTCTCGGTCGTCACGATCGGCCAGTGGCCGGGCTTCCTGATGGCGGGCCCGGCGGTCGGCCTGCTGACGGGGGCGGCGAGTCTGCGGGTGGCCCTGGTGTCGCTGATCGCGGCGGCCCTGGGGGCCGCCGTGCTGAGCAGGTGGGTGGTGGTTGGTCGGGAGCCGGTTCACGCGGGCCGGTAGGCCGCACCGCCCCGCCGACCAGCTGGGTGACGGTCGACCCAGAAGCGCCTCACACGACCCGACAGACCCGCACCGCCCCGCGAGCAAGTGACTGACGGACAGCCCAGAACCGCTCACCCCGATCGACAGACCCACACCGCCCCACCGACCAGCTGGGTGACGGTCGCCCCGGAAGCGCCTCACACGACCCGACAGACCCGCACCGCCCCGCGAGCAAGTGACTGACGGACAGCCCAGAACCGCTCACCCCGGTCGACAGACCCACACCGCCCCACCGACCAGCTGGGTGACGGTCGGCCCGGAAGCGCCTCACACGGCCCGGCAGACCCGCACCGCCCCGCCGAGCACATGGATGGGCGGACGGACCCGAGCCGCTCACCCGGCCCGCGAGACCCACACCGCACCGCTGACCAGCTGCTGACGGACGGCCCCGAAACCCCTCACCCGGCCCAGCAGACCAGCACCGCCCCGCCCACCAGCTGGCTGACGGACGACCCCAAGCCTGCTCACCCGGCCCGATAGGCCCGTAGAAACGCCGCGACACCTCCTCTGATCAGACGGTCCGTCTCCTCCTCCGGCAGGGGCCGGACGCCGTAGTGGGAGAGCTGCGCGATGTGGGTCGAGATCAGCGACAAGAAGTGGGCGCCCGCGAGAGCCGCGTCGCCGTGCACGTCGATCAGGCCGGCCGCGGCGAGGCCCTCCATCGCGTCGGCCATGCCGCGGCCCACCGGCCTCGGCCCGGCGTCCTGCCACGCCTCGAGGACCTCGGGCGGTACGTGGTCGGCCTCGGCGTGGATGTGGCGGACGAGGGCGAAGTGGTCCGCGAACTGGGTCATCAGGCCCACCATGGCCTGGGCCAGGGCGACGAGATCGCGCTCCAGGTCTTCCGGGCGGGGCGGGCGTTCAGGGTCCAGCATCGCCTTCAGCATGCCCAGTTGGGCGTCCCGCACCTCGCTCGACGTCCAGGTGACCACCGTACGGAAGAGCTCGGCCTTGCCGTGCGGGAAGTGGTTGTAGAGCGTGCGCGTCGAGACGCCGGCCGCGGCCGCCAGCGCGTCGACCGAGGCGCGCGCGAAGCCCTCGTGTCCGAAGACCCCGCAGGCCGCGCTCGCGATGGCTATCCGCTTCTCCAGCTTGCGGGGCGGGATCTCGCGCCGCGCCTTCTCCACCCACGCTTCATTGGTGCTGCCCACGGTCTCTCCTCACAGACTCACCGGACCACTCGACTTACAACGATCGTTGTACTTTTTACAACGCTCGTTGTAGCTTACCGAAGGGGAGGCCGCATCGGGCGACCGCCCCGCCCCATGAGGGCATACCAAGGCGCTATCGAGGGGGATCCACCATGCCTGCCACCGAAGCCACGCCCACCACCCGCACCGGCGAAGACGCTCCGCTGCGAGTCGCCGTCATCGTCGGCAGCGTCCGCGAGGGACGTGCGGGACGCGCCGTCACCGACTGGTTCCTCGGCACCGCCGAGGGCGACGACGGACTGGACCTGGACGTCATCGACCTCGCCGATGTCGATCTGCCGCTGGTCATGCCGGGCTGGGGCGGCACACCCAGCCCCGAGGCGGTCGCCGCGCTGGCCGACGTCACCCCGCGCCTGGCCGCGGCCGACGCGTTCGTCGTCGTCACGCCCGAGTACAACCACAGCTTCCCGGCCGCCCTGAAGAACTTCATCGACTGGCACTTCGAGCAGTGGCGGGCCAAGCCGGTCGGCTTCGTGTCCTACGGCGGGCTGGCCGGCGGTCTGCGCGCTGTCGAGCAACTGCGGCTGGTCTTCGCCGAGTTGCACGCGATGACGATGCGCGACGCCGTCAGCCTGCACGGGCCGTGGTCGGGGCTCACGGAGGACGGCACACCGCGCGACGAGACCGTGTGCGGGAACGCGGCCAAGGACATGCTCGGCCAACTCTCCTGGTGGGGCCGGGCGTTGCGGACGGCGCGCGTGACCCGGCCGTACACGGGCTGACGGGGGGCGGGGGGATGACCGCGACATCGGCTGTAGAGGCGCCGTCGGACGCCTCGCGGGCCGCCGCCCGGGTCCTGAACCGCACCATCACCGTCGTGATCATCGGCTCGGTGATGTCGGTGCTCGACATGACGATCGTCAATGTGGCGTTGCGCAGCCTCTCGGAGGAGTTCGCCGCGCCGCTGGAGACGATCCAGTGGACGACGACCGCGTACACGCTCGCGCTCGCCGCCGTCATCCCGACGGCGGCCTGGGCGATGGGCCGGATCGGCGCCAAGCGCGCCTATCTGACCGCCCTGCTGCTGTTCACGCTCGGCTCCCTGCTCGCGGCTTTCGCCCGGGACGCGGCCGGCCTGATCGCGTTCCGGGCGGTGCAGGGGCTCGGCGGCGGGCTGTTGATGCCCGTCGGCATGGCGATGGTGATGCGCGTCGCCGACCGGGAGCGGCTCGGGCGGGCGATGGCGTTGATGGGGCTGCCCATCCTGATCGGACCGGTGGCCGGGCCGGTGCTCGGCGGCTGGCTGATCGACGTCGCCTCCTGGCACTGGATCTTCCTGGTCAACCTGCCCGTGGGGCTGCTGGCGCTGGTGCTCGCGGCGAAGCTGCTCGCGCCCGACGCGCCGCGCACGGCGGCCCCTGCGCCCCGCCTGGACGTCCCGGGCCTGCTGATGCTCTCGCCGGGCCTCGCACTGCTGCTGTTCGGACTGGCCCGGGGCGGCGAGCGCAGCGACTTCGCCTCGTACGGCGCACTCGTGCCCACGCTCGCCGGTGCCGTGCTCGTCGCCGCCTTCGTACGGCGTGCGCTGACCGCCCGTGAGCCGCTGCTCGACCTCCGGTTGCTGCGGGACCGCACGTTCGCCGTCGGCATCGGCACGCTCGCGCTTTTCACCTGCGGCTACTTCGGGTCGATGCTGCTCGCCCCGGTGTACTGGCAGCAGGTGCGGGACACCAGCGCGACGGCCGCCGGTCTGCTGGGCGCGCCGGTCGGGCTCGCCGTCGGCATCACGATGCAGATCGCCGCGCGGCGCATCGACAAGGTGGCGCCGCGGCGTCTGATCCCGGCCGGGATCGTGGTGGGGGTGCTCGGCATGGCGCTGACGGCGCTCCAGGTCGGCACGGACGGCGTGGCCGCCTGGCGGGTCGTCGGTGCGGCGATGGTGATGGGCGTCGGCTCCGGCATGGTCCTGATGCCGACGATGACGACCGCGAGCCGCGACCTGCCGAAGGACCGGATCGCCGCGGCGAGCACCGCGCTGAACATCACCTCCCAGATGGGGGCGTCGGTCGGCACGGCCCTGATCTCCGTGGTGCTGGGCTCGGCGGGCACCGACCCGGCGGGCTTCCGCATCACGTACGCGGTCGCGGCGGGGCTGCTCGCGCTGGCCCTGGTGCCGGCGGCACTTCTTCCGGGGCGACGGGACTGACGGGGACTGACGGGGACTGACGGGGGCCGATGGGGGCCGATGGGGGCCGATGGGGGCCGATGGGGGCCGACCTGGTCAGGCCCGCCCCGACCGCCGTATCGGCGTGAACAGCGCGGCCACCGCGATCAGTACGCAGCACGCGCCGGCGGCCAGGCCGACCGGCGCGGTGCCCTGACGTTCCGCCGCCCAGGTCAGGACGGCGGCGCCGATCGGCGCGGCGGAGTACTGGAGGGTCCAGAACGCGGAGGTGACCCGGCCCAGCAGCGGCTCCGGGGTCACCTCCTGACGCAGCGACATGGAACAGGTACCGGCCATGCCGACGCAGGCCAGGAAAGCCGCGCTCAGCGCCGCGACGACGGACACGTCCCGCGCCCAGCCCAGCCCGGCGAAGGCCAGCCCGCACACCGCCACCGAACCGGTCCAGGTCCGCCCGAAGCCGAGCCGGCGCCGCACCCGGGCCACCAGCAGCGCGCCGGTGATCGTGCCGAGCGCGCCGACGGCCATGACGGTGCCGACCGTGCCGTCGTCCCGGCCGAGGTCGTGCTTGAGGTGGTAGATGACCAGGTCGTTCAGGCCGAGGGTGAGGAAGCTGAAGACGAACAGCAGGGCGGTCAGCGAGCGCAGCACCGGGTGGCCGTAGAGGAAGGCGATCCCGGCGCGCAGGTCCTGCCACAGGCCGGTCGGGCGCGCCGGGCCGTCGTCGTCCTTGGGGCGCGCGGCGAACCGTACGAAGAGCATGCAGGCGGCCGACACCCCGAAGCTGGCCGCGTCCACTCCGACCGCGGCGGCCGGTCCGGTCCAGGCGGCCACCATCCCCGCGCACAACGGTCCGAGGACGCCCGCCGCGGCGGCGGTCGCGTTCAGCCGGCCGTTGGCCTCCGCGAGCTGTTCGGTGCCGACCAGGCCGCGGACGACGGTGACGTAGCCGACGGCGAACAGCATGCCGACGGCCTCGCACAGCGGCAGCACGACGTACAGCAGCCAGACCCGCGGCCCGAACAGCCACACCACGGGGATCACCCCGTACAGCACCATGCGCACCAGATCGCAGGCGATGAGCAGCCTGCGGCGGTCGACCCGGTCCACCAACGCCCCGGCGAACACGGCCGCCAGCACTGAGGCCGCCCCGCCCGCCGCCGTCAACAGCCCCATCCGCGCGAGGGAACCGGTGGCCTCGAGCACCAGCAGGGGCAGGGCGATCAGGGCGAAGGAGTCACCGAAGACGGAGAGGGTCTGCGCGGCCCAGAAGATCCCGAAGTCCCGTTGCCGCCAGAGTGGATGTCCCTTGCCGGCCGGGCCGGTGCGGGGTGCGCGGGGCGTCCGGCTGCCGGGTTCCTCCTCGCGCTGCGCCTCGTACGGCATCGGCCCCTCCCCCGTGCCCCCGTGCCCCCGTGCCCCCGTGCCCCCGGCAACCTTATGGTTCCTGCGGCAACACGGACCGGCCACCGGCGACGCAGCCTCCGTGATGACGAGGATCAGCCGGTCCACCGTCTCGGCAAGGAGAACCCCATGAGCACAGCCGTCGTGGTGGGCAGCGGTCCCAACGGTCTCGCGGCGGCCGTCCGCCTCGCCCGCGCGGGCGTGGACGTCACCGTCCTGGAGGCGGCCGACACGATCGGCGGCGGGACCCGCACCAGTGAGCTGACGCCGGGCCTGCTGCACGACCACTGCTCGGCGACGCACCCGATGGCGGTGGGCTCCCCGTTCCTGCGCACGCTCGACCTCGGCCGGTACGGGCTGCGCTGGCGGCTGCCGGAGATCGACTGCGTCCATCCGCTGGACTCCGGCGAGGCCGGGGTGCTGCACCGGTCGGTGCGGGCGACGGCCGAGGGCCTCGGTCCGGTGGACGGGCGCAGGTGGCGGCGGCTGTTCGGACCGCTCGCCGACGGCTTCGACGCGCTCGCCGAGGACTTCATGGGCCCGCTCGCGCGCGTGCCGCACCACCCGCTGCTCCTGGCGCGGTTCGGGCTGCCGGCCCTGCTGCCCGCCCGTGCCGTGGCCGGGGTGTGGCGTACCGCGTCCGCACGGGCGCTGTACGGCGGGGTGGCGGCGCACGCCTTCCGCCCGCTGCACCTGCCCGCGACCGCCGCGATCGGGCTGTCGGTCATCGCGGCCGGGCACCGGCACGGCTGGGCGGTGGCCGAGGGCGGCTCCCGGGCGATCACCGACGCGCTGGCGGAGCTGCTGGCCGAGTTCGGCGGCCGGATCGAGACCGGTATCCGCGTCCGGTCGGCGGCCCAGCTGCCCCCGGCGGACGTGGTCCTGTTCGACCTCGCGCCGCGCGCGGTCGCGGACGTCCTCGGCGACCGGCTGCCGCCCCGGGTGGCCCGCGCCTACCGCCGGTTCCGGCACGGTGCTGCCGCCTTCAAGGTGGACTTCGCGGTCGAGGGCGGAGTGCCCTGGACCCACGAGGCCGCGCGGCGGGCGGGCACGGTGCACCTCGGCGGCACCTTCGAGGAGGTCGCCGCCGTCGAACGCGCGGTCCACGCCGGCCGGATGCCCGAGCGGCCCTTCACGCTCGTCGGCCAGCAGTACCTGGCCGATCCACTCCGGTCGAACGGCGACATCCACCCCGTGTGGGCCTACGCACACGTGCCGCACGGCTACGACGGCGACGCCACCGAGGCGGTCGTGCGCCAGATCGAACGGTTCGCCCCGGGTTTCCGGGACCGCGTCGTCGCCACGGCGGTCCGCTCCCCGACCGCGCTCGCGGAGTACAACCCGAACTACGTGGGCGGGGACATCATCACGGGCGCCAACACCGTCACCCAGCTCATGGCCAGGCCACGCCCCGCCCTCGACCCGTACGCCACGGGCGTACCGGGCATGTTCATCTGCTCGGCGGCCACGCCACCCGGGGCGGGCGCCCACGGCATGTGCGGGGCGCACGCGGCGGCGTCGGCGTTGCGCCATCTGGCACGGAGCCGGTCCCGTCTCTCGCGGGAAGGGCGACGGACCCGCTGAACCTGGCGGTGGCCCTCGGGTGATCCGTTTTCACCCGGCGTCGAAGGCCGCCATGTTCTCCTGTGCCCACTGCCGGAACGGGCTCGCCGGGGAACCCGTGACCCGCGCGACCGTGTCCCGTACCTTCAGCAGTTCCTCGTTGACGTCCCCGCCCAGCAGATCGAGCACCGCGTGCGCGGTCTCGTCGCCCATGAAGGAGGCCATCTGCCGGTGGGCCTCCTGTCGGCTGATCTCGACGAGGGAGATGTCCCGACCCAGCGCGTCGGAGATGGCCGCGACCTGGCGCCGGACCGTGATGCGTTCCGGTCCGGTCAGGGCGTACGTCCGCCCCCGGTGGCCCGGCTCGGTGAGTGCCGTACGGGCCACCGCCGCGATGTCCGCGGGATGGACGGTCGGCAGCCCGATGTCCACGTACGGCGCCCGGACCACGCCCTGTTCACGGATCGACGGCGCCCACCACAGGGTGTTGGAGGCGAACTGGGTCGGCCGGAGGATCGTCCACGCCATGCCGCTGTGTTCGAGGAGGCGCTCGACGGCCAGGTTCTCACGCGCGGCGGGCAGATGCGGATGGGTCTCGACGGTGATCGAGGACACCAGCACCACATGCTCCGCGCCCGCGTGCCGGGCGGCCTCCAGGACATCCGCCTCCGCCCCCGTGCCCGGCAGCAGGAACAGCGAGCTGGCCCCGTCCAGCGCGTCCTTCAGTGAGTCCGCCTGCGCGAGGTCCCCCTCGACCACCTCGACCCCGTCGGGGAACGAGGCCCGCCGCGCGTCACGGGTCAGGCCTCGCACGGGTCCGGCGTTCTGCCTGTGCAGCTGCCGCAGCAGAGCGCTGCCGATGTTTCCGGTCGCGCCGGTCACGAGGATCATCGTGGTCTCTCCCTGTGCTGAGCGGTGATCATGTTTCAGCACGCTAGGACCTCGACTGCGCTTCAGGTCAAGGCAGTTCATCGTGCGGCCGGTTGGTGGTCTCCGGCAGCGCTGTCCAACCCACCCCGCTGTCGGCGCGTCAGTGGTCCACGCAGCACGGCGTCGGGGCCGGCACCTCGAAGGGGACCAGCGTGCCGCCCACCGCCGGCATGGCGGTGAGGACGAGCTCGCCGTCCTGCCACTGCGGTCGGACATGATCCCACGTCACCAGGCGGGTGTCCGGAGCCAATTGGCTGGACCCGCCCAGGACCGTCACGCGGTCGATCGCCGAGCGCGCGAGCACGCCGGCGATCGTCAGGGTGCCCGTGAGGGAGGAGACCCCCGGGTAGATCACCGCGCGGCCCGCCGCGTCGGGGACGCCGGGCGACACCTCGTACCCCCCGGCCGCGAGCCGCTCCCGGGCGGTGCGCAGGAGCGGCTCGGACGGCAGGGTGAGCGAGAGAGCTACCCGCGGGCGGTCTCCGCGCAGCAGGTGGGTGCAGCCGAACGCACCCTCGGCGAGGGCGAGTTCGGCTGCCAGCAGGTGGATCAGGTGGTCGGCCGCGCGCAGGTCCTTGATCCCCGCGTCCACGGTGAGGGCGTACGGCGTCACGAGGGCAGGACCCACACAGGGTTGGAGTAGAACCACAGGTCGCGCCACGGGTCCGCGTCGCCGACGACGTCGATGGCCGGACCGGCCGGGTCGACGGCGGCGCCCATCGCGCCGACGGCGGACCGGTTGCCGTCGCTGCCACGTAGGCGGACGTACAACGGGCGGTCCACGCGGCCCAGTTCGTAGCTGAGGCGCACGACGCCGGTCGACTTGTTCACCTCGTACGACCGCACGACCTTGGCCGTCGGCGCGGTGAACGTGTCCTTGTCCGGGACGGGGCCGGTCACATCACCCTGGATGACATCCACGCGCGCCAACTTGGGCACGAATCCAGCCCAGTTGGGGCCACCGGCCAGCGCCACGTCGACCGTCAGCGTGACGTTCGTGCCCTTCTTCACCCGCAGGGCACCGCCGAGCGTGGCCCAGCGGCCGCCGCCAAAGACGCGGGCGTCGAGGCCGCTGAGGAGCTGGCCGTGGTCGACCCAGATGCGGCCGGCGCGGATGCCGTCCATGACGGCGGCGTAGTTGAAGCCGTCGGCGCCGACGTGCGTACGGCTGTACTGACCGGGCCAGTAGTCGCCCTGGGTGATGTCGATCTTGCCGCCGTAGACCGGGTCCTCGTACCGGCCGTTGGCGTTGAAGTCGCCGCCCGGGCCGCGTACGGCGGTGTCGGCGTACACCTGGTGGGAGTCGGAGTTGGCGGTGATCCACCAGGGCTTGCCCTCGGCCAGGAGGCTGTCCCACAGGCCGCCGACGGTGGCGGTCATCCAGTCGAAGCCGCCCCAGGTGCGGTAGCTCTCCAGTGGGTAGCCGGGGAAGGAGTTGGCGCTGGGGTTGTTGTCGTAGATGCCGCGGGCCCGGGCCATGCCGAGCGGGGCGGGGAGGCCGGCGGCCTGGTGGCCGGGCGCGCCCTCGAAGCCGACGGCGATCTGGCGGCTCGGGTCGGTCGCGTCGCGCCAGGCGCGGATCTCGTGCGGAGAGTCGACACCGCGCCGCGCCGGGTGGTTGGCGAGCATCAGCGCGTCCTTGACCTTGCGGCGGCGGACCTGCTCGCCGAGGAAGGCCAGGCCCGCGACGGCGAGGGCCTCGTTGGCGGGCGTGGAGTCGGAGGCGCCCTTCACGCTGCCGTCGTAGTCGGTCTCGAACTGCTTGAGGACGGACACCTCGTTCTTGCCGGGGTGCACGAAGACGGTGCCGTGCTCGGCGGCCGGGATGTTCCACTCCAGGCCCTGGAAGACGAGGGTGTCCTCGTACGCGGCCCGGGCCTCCTTGATGTCCGGGTTGACCTTCTCCACACCGATCTTGGCGTGCGTGGCGTTGCCGTGGTCGGTGATGACCAGCCAGTCCATACCGTGCTTGGCACCCTGGCGGACCTGGTCGACGACGCGGTACTTGCCGTCGCTGCTGTACTGGGTGTGGATGTGGTGGTCGCCGGCCAGCCAGAGGAAGCCGTTCGTACGGCGGCCGTTGGTGGCGGCGGCAGGCGTCGCCCGACCGAGGACGCTCCCCGCGGCCAGGCCCGCACCCAGCAGACCCGCGCGGCGGAGCAGGGAGCGGCGCGACTGCTGCTCGGGGGTCAGGGCCTCGTCGGGCACGGAGGTGTCGAAGGCGGCGGGCAGGGCGGGAGCCGCCTCGTGCCCGTGCCCGTGCTCATGACGGTGGTGGTGATGCCCGTGCCCCATGCTGCGCCTCCTGAATACCGCTGCCTTCTGCGGCACCACTGCGCCGCCTGTGGAGGATCGAGGCGAAACATGAACTTTGTACGACCAAGGAGTGATCGGCAGCCGACCCGAACACGGCGGGTCGACCCGTCTCTCACTATTTCCCCAACTGACCTTTCCGGTCACACTGATTGACACTGAACTTGAGCAGCGTTCATCTTCCGCCCCGCTCCCTCCGACCGGAGAGACACCCCCCATGAGAAGACTCCTCGGCGCCCTCGCGGCCGCCACCCTCGCCGTCACCGGCCTCACCGCCACCGGCATGACGCCGGCGGCGGCGGCCACCACCGGTTCGTTCAACGTCCTGACGTACAACGTCGCGGGCCTCCCGGAGGGCCTGAGCTCCGGCAACCCGGAGAAGAACACCCCTCTGATCTCCCCGCGCCTCGGGGCGTACGACATCGTGAACGTCCAGGAGGACTTCAACTACCACGCGGCCCTCTACGCCGGGGACGACCACCCGCACCGCACGGCGACCAGCCGCGGCGTGCCCTTCGGCGACGGCCTCAACACCCTCTCGGACTACGCCTTCGAGGACTTCCAGCGGGTGAAGTGGAACAAATGCACCGGCACCAACTGCCTGACACCGAAGGGCTTTTCGCTGGCGCGGGTCCGCCTCGCCGAGGGCGTCTTCGTGGACCTCTACAACGTCCACACCAACGCGGACGCGACGGAGGACGCGCTGGCGGCGCGACGCGCCAACGTCGAGCAGCTGTCGGACTTCATCCAGGCGAACTCGTCCGGCAACGCGGTGATCGTCATGGGCGACACGAACACGCGGTACACACGCACCGGCGACAACATCCGCACGCTGGTCGAGGAGAACGGCCTCACGGACCCGTGGGTGAAGCTGGTGAAGGGCGGCACGCCGCCGGCGCAGGGCTCGGACGCGCAGGTGTGCCCCACGACGGCGCCCACGAATGACTGCGAGGTGGTGGACAAGATCCTCTACCGGGGCAGCAAGCTGCTCTCACTGTCGGCCACGCGCTACAACAACGAGTGGGCGTCCTTCCTGGACTCCGCGGGCGGCAACCTCTCCGACCACTTCCCGCACACGGTCGACTTCTCGTACACCCTCAACTCGTCCCTGAAGGCGAGCGACTTCTTCGGCGGCCCGCACGGCACGGCGTTCAACGACGCGGACGACCTGCCCGCGACGCCGTCGCCGCGCACACTGACGCTGCGCGGCGGCTCCCGCCTGGACGGGCTCTCACTCACGCACGACGGCGGTGCGACCCTCTCCCACGGCGGCACGGGCGGCACGGCGACGTCTCTGGCCCTCGCGTCCGGCGAGCACCTCAAGTCGGCGAAGCTGACGCAAGGCCAGAAGGACGGCCGCACACGCCTGTTCTCGGCGACGTTCACGACCGACAAGGGCCGTTCGCTGTCGTCCGGTACGGCGACGTCGGACACGAAGACGTTCACGGCGCCGTCGGGCTGGCAGATCGTGGGCTTCACGGGGAGGTCGGGGGACGAGGTCGACAAGCTCGGCGTGCTGTACGCGCCGATCAACTGACGGGGGTACGCACGGGCCTCCACCCAGACGATCTCGCAGATCGGAGCAGGAGGGTGGAGGTCCACGCCCGGGACGCCATATCTGGGCAACCTGCCACCCCTAAGGTATAACCTAGGGCCCCTAGGTAAACGACCATTTCAAGGGTGCCCATGCCTCGAGCCGGCCTCACCCCCGACCGCATCACCGCGGCCGCCGCCGATCTCGCCGACAAGGTCGGTTTCGACAACGTCAGCCTCTCCGCGCTGGCCCGCCACTTCGGCGTGAAGGACGCGAGTCTCTACTCGCACGTCAAGAACCTCCAGCACCTCCGCACCCGCCTCGCCCTCCTCGCCGGCGGCGAGATGATCGACCGCATCGCCGTGGCCGTGGCCGGGCGGTCCGGGAAGGAGGCACTCGCCGCCTTCGCGGGCGCCTACCGGGAGTACGCCCTCCAGCACCCCGGGCGGTACGCCGCCACCCAGATCCGCGTCGACCAGTCCCTCGTCGCCGACTCCCCCGCCCTGCGCCGCACCGCCGAGATCACCTACGGCATGCTCAACGCCTACGGCCTGGAAGAACCCGACCTCACCGACGCCGTACGTCTGCTGCGCTCCACCTTCCACGGCTACTGCGCCCTGGAGTCCACCGGCGGCTTCGGCCACCCCCGCGCCGTACAGGCCTCGTGGGACAAGGCGATCGACGCCCTGCACGTCCTGCTCGAACACTGGCCCCGCGAGGAGGGCGAGAGCGATGACTGACCTGCACTACGACGTCCGCGGCAGCGGGCCCGTGCTGCTCGTCGTCCCCGGTGGTGCCGGGCATCCCATGGGACTCGGCCCGATGACCGACGCGCTCACCGACCGGTTCACCGTCGTCACGTACGACCCGCTCGGCCTCGCGCACGGGCGGCTCGGCCTGCCTGTCGACGACCAGCGGGTCGAGGAGTGGAGCGACGGGGCACACCGCGTGCTCCAACAGACGCTTCCCGAGGGCGAGTCCGCGTACGTCCTCGGTACCAGCTCCGGCGGCATCGCGGCCCTCGACCTGCTCGCCCGGCACCCCGGGCGACTGCGGCACGTCGTCGCGCACGAGCCGCCGTGCGTGGGGGTGCTGCCGGACGGAGCTCGATGGCAGACCATGTTCCGTGAGGTGTACGGCACTTACCGCACGGCGGGACTCCAGGCCGCCGGCGCACGGCTCGGTGCCGGGCTGACGGGGACGACGCCTGAAGAGCATCCGCAAGGACAACCCCTGTCCCGCGCCGAGGAGTTGACCAGCCCCATGGCGCTCTTCCTCGTTCACGTCCTACGCCGGTTCACCTCGTACCTCCCCGACCTGACCGCCCTCACCACCTCCCCCGCCCGCCTCACCCTCGCCGCCGGCGTCGACTCCCGAGGGCAACTCCTCCACCGCACCGCCGAGTTCGTCGCCGAGCAGACGAAGAGCGACTTCGTCGAGTTCCCCGGCGGTCACGTCGGCGCCGTCGAGCATCCCGTCATGTTCGCCGAGCGGCTCGCGGAGGCCCTGACGCATCGGGGCGACTGAGCGCCAGGACATCGCCGTACGACGGCGCTGCGCCCCGCGGTGAACGGCCCGAGGCGATCTCCGCGACCGTCTCCAGGGCCGCGCCCAGCGCCCGCCGGTACAGCAGCGAGCCCAGGCTGACGCGGCTTACCCCGAGGTCGGCGAGGTGGGGGACGGTCGGGCCGGCGGGTGAGTAGAGGATGTTGAGCGGGGCGTCGAGGTGCCGTACCAGGGTGGCGATCAGCCCCGGGTCGGTCAGGCCGGGGACGAACACGCCGTCGGCGCCCGCCTGTCGGTAGGCGTCAAGGCGGGCTCTCGTATCCTCGCCGTCCCCGTCACCGAGCCAGTACGTGTCGGTGCGGGCGTTGACGAAGAGGTCCGGGGCCGCCGACTTGACCGCAGCGATCTTCGCGGCGTGCAGGGTGGCGGGGCCGAGGCGGTCCTCCAGGTTGATGCCAACGGCCCCGACGGCCGACAGCTCGCGGGCGAACTCCGCCACCTCGTCCGGGTCTTCGCTGAAGCCGTCCTCCGCGTCGACGGAGAGGAGGAACGGTTCCGTGCCGAGCGTGAGGGCGAGCCGCAGGGTCTCGTCGCGGACCGCCGAGGCCCCGTCGGGCAGCCCGGCGCCCGCGGCGACGCCGAGGCTGGTCGTGCCGATCGCCCGGAAGCCCTGGGCCGCGAGGGCCGTCGCGGAGGCGTGGTCCCAGGCGTTGGGGAGGAGGAGCAGGGGCCGGTCGGCGTGGTGGAGGTCGGCGAAGGCGAGGGCGGTCATGTCGGGAACGGTACGGGCGGGTCGGTTCGGCGCCGACCGAAACGTTCCGGCACCCGCCCCGGCCCGGATCTTCGCGGCAGCCTCCGCACCCCGGGCGGCGACCAAGGAGCATGACATCCGCAGGACGTGTCGTGAACGCACGGATCACGGGTGACATCGCCGTCCAGAAGGACGGGACGCTGGCCTGGGCGTACGTACCCGTCACGCCGTCGTACGCGAGTGCGCTCACGGGTGCGTCCCCGACCTCGACGAACCTGCGGATCGCACGGCTGGAGGCAGCCGACGGTCTCCGGACCGCGCGCAACGGAGTTGTCGGTGGTGCCGCAGTTGACCGCCGGAAGGACGGTTGTCACTGTCCGATCCGGTCGAGCTGTGGCTGCCGGGGGTGGCGGGCAACGACGGCCGACAGGCGTGTCCTTGTCACTGGCCACGCCAGATGTTGTCGAAGGCCGCGTCTTCGATGCGGCGCCGTTGCCTTACGGCTTCCAGTTCCGTCACTGCCTCGTTGACGGCAGCCAGTACGGTCGGGATCGGCCCGTCGGTGAGCTGCGCGAGGTCTGCGGTCGGCTCGTCGTGGATCCCGACGGCGGCTGCCAGAGCGGCGAGGACGAGCTCGCCCGACGTCCAGCGGTCGGCCGCGTGGCGGCGGGCCGGTGAGTCGACCGGCGCCGTGCGGTCAGCCGAGAAGGGAATCCAGCGATGCCGTCGCCGAGTGACCTGTCCTTCCGCCTCGAGGGCGGCGCGATAGGCCGCGGCCAGGCCACGACCCCGGCGCCACAGCCAGTCCTCGACGGTTTCGTACGGCGCCTGCTGGGTGAGCGACGACGACGCCTCGTCCAACAGACGGTCGTCCAGGGCCGGTTGCGTCCTGGGCACGATACGGTCGCCGTCGAGCGCGACGGCGTGGGCGTCGATGAGGTCGATCAGTTCGGCACCGGCGAGGGCAAGCGACAGGTCGCCCTGCTCGACGGGAGGACTGGACGGCACGTCCATGGTGACGAACATCAGGTCCCGCGGTGTGGTCATGAGGGGTTCCTTGTCCGAGGCGTCAGTGGCAATACGTCGCCGAGGGACCGGCCCGGCACCGAGTGCGACGCCAAGCACGGCGGGGTGTGCCCGGCCAGGTCGCAGGTCGGTGGCAATCATGCCGTCCAAGACCTCCGGAGAGGAGGTCAATGCGCAGGGCGTGTCATGGCCCTCGACGGGATCAGTCTCATGGCCGCCGGCGAAGGGCGGCGCGATCTGGCCGGCATGCCCATCGACCTGCTCCTGATCGGCAGCGTGATGCCCAGCAATCTCCGCTCAAGCACTGGGCTCCACCAGCCCCAACCCGCCCCTCCAAACGTTGAAGCGTGATCAAACAACCGATCCTCGGCGAGCCACAACGATCAGTTGTGCGCGCCTAAGGTGAACCAGTGGACACCGAGGCATTGCGATCGTTCGTCCGGGCGGCCGAGCTCGGACAGATGCAACATGCGGCCGATGAGCTGGGCGTGACGCAGCAGGCAGTCTCCAAGCGGGTCGCCGCCCTGGAGCGCGAGCTGGAAATCCGTCTGTTCACACGTACCGCCCGAGGAGTTGAGCTGACGCTCGACGGTCAGGCGTTTCTCCCCCACGCGCGGAGCATCGTCGCGGGTGTCGAGCGCGCCGTCACCGCGGTGAGGCCGGGCTCCCGGGCCCTTCGGATCGACGTTCTCGGCCTGCGAAGCGCGCAAGCCGTTGTTCTGCACGACTATTGGCGGTCGTATCCCCAAACCAACCTCGACGTGGTGACCCTCAGGGTCAACGACCCACGCGTGGCGGTCGCCGCCGTCGAAGCAGGCGATATCGACGCCTCGTTCCGTACCGTCACCGACCCGGACAAACTGCCGCCCGACGTGCACATGATGCACGCGTTCGACTCTCCGCTGGAACTTCTCGTCGGCCCGAGACATCCGCTCGCCTCCGCGCGGAGACTGACGCCACCCCAGCTGCGCAAGCACCGGATATGGGTGCCGGGTATCGCGCCCCGAAGCGAATGGGCAGAATTCTACGATCAGCTCGCCACCGACTTCGACCTACGCATCGACGCGGCAGGCCCGCACTTTGGAGACGAAGTACTCCTGGACACCCTCGCGGACTCCGCGGACGTGGCCACCCTCGTTGGGGCACGCGACCGGTACATCTGGCCGACGAACTACGACCTGCGCCGCATCCCTATCGTGAATCCGACCCTCGCATACCCAATCTCTCTCATCCTCCGCAGAACGAATCCACATCCAGGACTCCGTGGAATCATCACCCACCTCGGAAGCCTGCCAAGGCTCCCTGAGACGGTCTGGCTCCCGTCCTGGGCAACGACGCCACGGCGCGGCGACAGCGACATCGCACATGCTCGCAGGTCCCAACCCCGACAAAGGTGACTCGACCGGCTGCTGACAGCAGCCTCCACCAGCGCCTCATGAGTCTTTACCAGTCACCGGTACGCCAAGAAAGGATCGTGACATTTCCAGCGACCGTCTCATGCGCATCCATAGCGCCGAGTTCCAGGCCATGGCCGAGAGGGTCCTGCGAGTCACCGAGCTCACCTCCCGTCTGAACGTCCTGCCCTTCGAAGACGAAGCGGGCAAGGCGGAACTGTTCGAACAGATCCTCGGCAGGCCGCTGTCGACGAGAGTCACGATCTATCCGCCCTTCTACACGGACCACGGCCTTCACTTGGACCTCGCGGAGCGCGTGTTCATCAACCAGAACTGCACGTTCCTGGACTACGCCGGCATCCGGCTCGGCGCGCGCGTGATGGTCGGGCCAAAGGCCACGTTCATCACCGTCGGTCACCCGGTCGATCCTGAGGAGCGACGGGGCTGGCTGAGCGGCGCCCCCATCGATGTGGCGGAGAACGTGTGGATCGGCGCCGGTGCCACCATCCTCCCCGGCGTCAGCATTGGCCGTGATGCCGTGGTCGCCGCCGGCGCGGTCGTGACCGATGACGTTCCGTCGGCAAGCCTGGTGACGGGCAGTAAGGCAACCGTGCACCGACGGTGGTAACGGCCCTCTCCTGGGCCACGAGAGGGCCGTTACCATCCCAGTTGTTCTGACGGCGCCTCTACGTGACAGTGAGGACATGACTGCGCGATTCGTACGGCCGCTACCTCAACTCGTACAGCCGGCAACTCAATCCTGTCGCCACACCGCCGTGTTCACCCTCGTGCGCGACGACGTCGAGAGGAATCGGCCCCATGGGTGAAGTCGAGGCCGTGGAGAGGTTTCGGCGACGTATCGGGGTTCCAGGACTTGTCGACTTACACACGCACTTCATGCCGGAGCGGGTCCTGCGCAAGGTGTGGGAGTACTTCGACGCGGTCGGCCCGGCGACCGGTATCGAGTGGGGCATCACCTATCGGCACGAGGAAGACGAACGGGTCGCGCTGCTTCGGCAGTTCGGGGTGCGCGCCTTCACCGCGATGCTCTATCCGCACAAGGGCGGCATGGCCCGCTGGCTGAACGAATGGGCCGCCGACTTCGCGGGCCGCACGCCCGACTGTCTGCACACGGCCACCCTCTCTCGATGCGGTCGGGGGGCTGCACCATGTGCGGGCGGCGCGTACGGAGCTGGGCCTGGACCCGGTGATTCAGACGCCGGCTAGTACATCCACTACGTCGTCTGCTGCGTCCGTACGGCGATGAGCAGGCCGCTCGACCAGGTCAGCCGGGTGGTGCGGAAGCCGGAGCGCTCCTCCAGTGTGGCCAGCAGATCGGTCACGGCGGCCTCGTGACCGTCCGGCCAGCCGGGCTGGGGTGCGAGGTCGTCGATGACGTACATCCCGCCGGGCGCGACCAGCTCCAGGACCCGGTCGAGGTGAGTGAACTTCCCCGGCCAGGCGTCCGCGAAGACGAGGCCGAAGGGGGCGCCGTCGTACTCCTCCAGCCAGCGCCCGCCGTCGCCGGTCACGAAACGGACGCGCTCGTCGCCGTCGAACTGCCGCCGAGCGATGCCCTGCACGGCGCCGTCGAGCTCCACGCTCACCAGCTCGGCCGCCTTGTCCATCCCGCTGAGCAGCCAGGCGGTGCCTTCGCCGACACCGGTCCCCAGTTCGAGGATCCGACCGCCGGGGCGGGTCGCGGCGAGGGTGGCGAGCAGGCTCCCGGTACGGGGTTCGCACGACATGGTGAAACCGGCGGCTTGGGCGGCGGCCTGCAACTCCGTCAGGGCGGCGGGGAGCTGGTTGATGGTGGGGTTGTCGTCCATGCCGCATTCTGAAAGCGCCACGCCGAGTACCTCAACCCAATTCCGGCCCGCTGACCGGACTGGGGGCGGGCAGCCGTCAGATGGTGACGACGAGCTTGCCCCGGGGGTGGCCCTGCCTCAGGTGGTGGATGGCTGCGGGTGCCTCGGCGAGGGGGTAGGTGCGGTCGATGACCGGGGTGATCTGGTCCTTCTCGGTGAGGTCCTTCAGGGTCAGGAGGTCCTCGCGGCGGGTGAGGGAGATGAGGTTGCGGAGGTTCTGGGCGATGAAGGGGGAGAGCAGGACGGCCCACAGGCCACGGCTCATACCGCCGAGGAAGCCGCTCCCGCCCTCGCCGCCGACGATGACGAGAGTGCCGCGTGGCGTGAGGGCTCGGCGGAGTACGGGCAGCGGCCGAAGTCCCGCGTTGTCGACGATGACGTCATAGCGGTGCGGGCTGTCGGTGATGTCCTCGCGCGTGTAGTCGATGACGTGGGTGGCGCCCAGGGACCGGACGAGGGCCGCGCCGGCGGGACCGCAGACGCCGGTGACCTCGGCGCCGTACATCGTGGCGAGCTGGACGGCGTACGTTCCCACGCCGCCGGACGCGCCGATGACGAGGACCCGTTGACCGGGCTGGGGGCGGGACTTGCCGCTGAGGGCCTGGAGGGCGGTCATGCCGGAGACGGGGAGGGCGGCGGCCTGCTCGAATGTGAGGTTGGCGGGCTTGAGCACAATCTTGTCGGCCTTGGCACGCGCATACTCGGCGAAGGCCCCCTCGCAGTTGCCGAACACCTCATCCCCCGGCTTGAAGTCGGTCACCTTCGCCCCGACCGCCTCGATGCGCCCGGCCCCGTCCCAGCCGCGGACGGGGTTCTTGGGCCTGCGAAGTCCGAGGGCGACCCGGGCCACGTACGGCTTGCCTGTCATCAGGTGCCACACTTCGGGCCCCACACCGGCGGCACGTACCTCGACGAGCACCTCGTCGTCGCCCGGTACGGGGCGGTCGATGTCACGCAGGTCCAGGAGATCTTCCGACCCGTACGCATCCTGAACGATCGCCTTCATAGCCGTAGGTCCCCTTTGCGGTCTCTGACACCGAACAACCCGGGTTGCGCTGAGCATCCCGACGGATCGAACGTCTGACCAGATTCCTGAGTACGGTCTTGGGGCCGGGCGCGATGAGTTTTCCTACGGCGGACGCCCTACCGATCGACGACCCAGTGACCCGACGGGGTGCCCGTTCGTCGGCCCGCGATCAGATCCCCCACCCCGGCCCGCGCCCAAAGCTGCCCAGCCAGCCCCCCCCCAGGTCACAGGGACGGTGATCCAGTACGGCCTGCCGGATCGCCTGCTGCTCGACCGCATCGAGAACCTGATGCTCGCCGACCCGGCACCCACGCGGCCGGGCCACCAGCGCCTCGCGCCCACCCGCCAGCCACTTCGCCCACCACTTGTCCACCGCCTTGAGCGAGACCCTGAACACCGTCGCGGCGCCACCCGGATTCCGCTGTCGCGTCCATTTATGCAGGTCGTCAAGGCTGGTGCTGGGACAGTCGGACAGCTGCTGGGACACTCTCCGACTACGCCGTCTACGCGGTGTGGACTCTTGCGGCTCTGGCGACCGTCGCCGTGGTCAGTCGTCTGCCGCGGCGGCAAGTGTTCTGATCCGTAGAAGGTTGTAGAGGCCTGTACGAGAGTCCGTACGAGGTTACGAGACGACCGCTCCATCCGCCGGCCGGACCCGCACCTCCGGGCCTCCGCTCCAGCGGACATGGATCTCATCCGCCCCCTCCACCCGCACAGTGACCGTCGCGACCAGCGGAACCGGTTCCGGCTCGGCGGTGAGGCGGGCCAGCGCGACGAAGAGCGTGTCGCCGTCGCCCGTGACGCCCGTGAGGTCGTCGCTCAGGCCTACGACGGGAAGCAGTTCCGCCCGCACGCCGTCCCTCGCCGCCCACCCGGTGACCCGCACCGGCGTCCCCGGCTTGGCGCCCGTCACGAGATGGACCCGTACCTCCGCCGCCCCGTGCGCCAGCACCACGCTGGTCACCCGCGCTCCCCCGCCCGCCTGGTGCCGCGAGGCCACCCACCCGTCCCCGACACCCAGCGGTTCGATGCCGGTACGGCTGGGATCGTCGCCGACGATCACGCTGTTGTCGCACGAGGCGGACGACGCCGACGAGGCCGAAGGCTCCGTCGCCGTCGAGTACGCGAGCCGCGTGTAGTAAGGGTCGTAACGGACGTCCTCACTGCCGTGGTTGTGCAGGCGGACCACGCCGTCCGAACTCGTCGACTGGAGCAGCCAGTTGGGGGCGGGGATCGGCGTCACCGCGTCCGTGCGTTCGGCCGGGCCGGGTTCCTCCAGGGCCGTCCAGACCTCGTGGTCCGGTGGGAGCAGCAGGCCCAGGAAGCCCTTGCTCGCCCAGTACGGCGACGCCGGTCCCGAATAGCCCTGCAGCACTGCGGAGTTGGGGCCGTGCCAGCCGAGGGTGAGCCGGCCGCTCTCGTCGACCGCGCCCCGGTCGAGGAAGTACTTCAGTGCCCCCGAGGCCAGGCGCCGCGTCTCCCCCGGCGGCAGCGGCGTACGGCCCGTCAGGGCGCCGAGCCACAGCGGGACCGTCGTCGCGAAGCGGTAGGTCAGAGAACGTCCCTGATGCATCGGGGCGCCGTCGCCGCCGAACAGGCGGGCGTAGTCGGCGAGATAAGCCTCCAGTCGGCCACCGTATACATTCAACAGTCGACTGTCGTCTGCCAGCCATGCGTGCAACACCGGATACAGGTGCATGGCCCAGCCGTTGTAGTAGTCGAACTTGCGGCCGTCGCCGTCCGTGTACCAGCCGTCGCCGACGTACCACTCCTCGATGCGCTCCAGACCCCGGTCGATCGCCTTGCGGGACGCCTCGGGTTCGTACCCGACCGACAGCAGGAAGCCGCCGACCGTGACCGGGAACAACTCCCAGTTGCACGGCCAGGCTTCGGCCGTCAGCGCGTCGCCGAGCCAGGCCGCCGCCCGCTGCCGTACATCCTCGTCCAGGCGGTCCCACAGCAGCGGGCGGGTCAGGCGCAGCGCGAGGGCGATCGACGCCGCCTCGACCATCGGCTGGCTGCGGTCCTCGATGCGGGGCCAGACGCCCGAGACGCCGGCGGCGAGTCCGTCGGCGTACCGCTCAAGGGCCGTCTCGTCGCGGCGGAACGCCGCCAGCAGCAGCGTACGGGCGTAGCCCTCCAGGCCGTCGGAGAGCCGGCCGGACCAGCTCTCGTGGTCGCCGGGGAAGTGGTAGAGGGCGCGGTCCTCGGTGGCGTACGTCTCCACGGCGGCCAGCAGGGCGTCGGCGGCCGCCTCCCAGTGGGCACGGGTGTAGCCGGTGTGCGGGCTGAGGGTGCGGTCGTCGGGGGGCAGGTGCATGGCTCTCTTTCCGGCTCGGACGGTTCAGACCTGGGGCGCCCCGGTTCCGGTCGGAGCGCCCCAGGCGTTCATCCCACCCTGACCAGGCCCTGCGGCACCAGGTGCTGGGCGACGAGTTCGTCGCGAACCAGGCCCGCGTAGACCGTGGCGCCGTGGGTGGAGGTGTGGGTGTTGTCCCGTTTCTCGTTGTAGAGGTACAGCGCCTTGGAGGCCTCGACGCCGAGGGCCTCCACGACCGCCTTCGTCTTCGCCGTCAGGTCGACCAGTGGGACGTCCTCGGCGGCGGCGACCGAGCGTATGACGGCCGGGTGGTCGACGCCGAGTCCGTTGACCAGGAGCGCGGTGTTGTTGTTCAGGGTGCCGTCGGAGTTGAACCAGCGTCGCACGATCGGGGTGACGAGGACCGGCTTTCCGCCCTTCTCCCGCACACCCGCCACCAGGCTCTCA
The DNA here is from genome assembly GCF_040295365.1 of Streptomyces sp. NPDC002838. NCBI lineage: Bacteria > Bacillati > Actinomycetota > Actinomycetes > Kitasatosporales > Streptomycetaceae > Streptomyces > Streptomyces sp. NPDC002838. The sequence continues at coordinate 127,460 of NZ_JBEOVF010000025.1, forward strand.
AGATTGGCCCGGTAGGTCACCTCGTCCGTCGTCTTGTCGTTGTGGGCGAGCTGGATGAGGACCAGGTCGCCGCGGCGGATCTGCGGCTGGACCGTGGCCCACAACCGCGTGTCGGCGAGATACGACACCGTGCTCTCGCCGGAGTCGGCGTAGTTGGCGACGGACACGCCCTTGCGCAGGTACTGGGGCAGTTGCTGGCCCCAGCCGGAGTACGGGTCGCCGGGCTGGTCGCAGACGGTGGAGTCGCCAACGAGGAAGATCTGGCGGGCGTGCCGGGCGGGGGTCACCTTGATGTCGGCGAGTGCGGGGGCCGGGCCGCCGAGTACGAGGTCCAGGCCCGGAGTGCCCTCGGGGCCGGTCGGCTCGCCCTCGGGCGTGCGGACGTTCACGGTGAAGCTGCGAGCGATCCGCTCGCCTGCGGCAACCGAGGTCTCGGGGAGCAGCGAGCGCCGGGTCTCGCCACCGATGCTCGTGCTCGACTCGGCGTCGCCGCCGAGGAGGACCTTCACGTCGTAGGTGCCGGGCGGGACGTCGAAGTGGCAGGCGGTGGCGGTGCAGTTCTCGATGCCCAGCGGTTTCCGGTCGTGGGCCTGGGCCGGTAGGGCGGTCAGGCCGGCGCTCAGGGTCAGCGCCGCCAGTAGGGCGAGGTTGAAACGTCTCATACGGCTCCTCCGACACTCCTGCGACAAGGCCTGGCCGCAGGACGGTACCGCTGCTGGCAAGCGCTTTCTAGACCTTGGACCGGATTTGCAAGGTTGCCAACCTCCAGGGAGCGAAAGCCCTTTCGCGAAATCGATTCAACTGTCACTCTGCCAACCATCACACGCACCCGCACCCCCACATCCCCCTCCCTCCCCCCTCCCTCCGAAGGAGGCACCCCCATGTCCGGATCCTCGAACAGACCGGTCCGTCGCCGTACCTTCGTGCTCGGAACCGCGGCCGCCGCCGGTTCGGCCGCCCTCGCCGGGCCGCTCGCGCAGAGCGCGTCCGCCGCCGGCTTCGGGTATACAGACGACGGTTCGCAGTACGTCGTCGACACCGGCGCCAACCTCGTATTCAAGGTCAGCAAGACCAACGGCGACCTGACCTCGCTGGTCTACCGGGGCGTGGAGTACCAGGGCTATGGCGGCATGAACTCGCACATCGAGTCCGGCCTCGGCACCTCCACCGTGAGCATCAGGCAGTCCGGTTCGACGATCCTGATCTCCGTCGCGTACGGCACGCTGAAGCATTACTACGCGGCCCGCAGCGGCGAGAACAACGTCTACCTGTGGACCAACAAGGCCGACACGTCCGTCTCCGCGACCCGCTACATCGTGCGCGTGAAGAAGGGCCTGTTCCTCAACGACGAGCCCGACTCCTACACGTACACGAACAGCACCATCGAGGCCTCGGACGTGTTCGCGAAGTCCGACGGCCAGACCCGCTCGAAGCATTTCTCGAAGCTGCGGGTGATGGACTACGACTACATCGGCTGGAGCAGCGGCGGCGTCGGGCTGTGGATGGTGCGCAGCAACCACGAGAAGGCCTCCGGCGGTCCCTTCTACCGCTCCCTCCTGCGCCACCAGAGCGCGGACGGCGGCGGCCTGTACGAGATCCTGTACTACGGCCAGAACCAGACCGAGGCCCAGCGTTTCGGCCTCCAGGGCCCGTACGTCATCTCCTTCACGGACGGCGGAGCGCCCTCCTCGTCGCTCTTCCCGGGCGCCCTGACCACCTCGTGGGCCGACTCGCTCGGGATCTCCGGGTACGTCGGCGCGAGCGGCCGGGGCCGGGTCGCGGGGGTCGGCATCACGGGCCGGAACACCGCGCACGCGTACACCGTCGGGCTCGCCAACTCGGCGGCGCAGTACTGGGGTTCGGCAAGGGCGTCCGACGGCTACTTCTCGATCGGCGGGGTACTGCCGGGGACGTACACGTTGACCGTCTACAAGAGCGAGTTGGCTGTATACAGTACATCGGTGACCGTATCCGCCGGCGGGACGACCACCCTCAACTCGATCGCCGTCCCGTCGTCGAACGACCCGAGCAACGCGAGCGCGATCTGGCGGATCAACGACTGGAACGGCACGCCGAGCGGCTTCAAGAACGCCGACCTGATGACGTACGCGCACCCGTCGGACGTCCGGGCCGCCGCCTGGACCGGCAACGTGGTGATCGGCAGCGGCAGCGAGACCTCGGCCTTCCCCTGCTACCTCTGGAAGGACGTCAACAGCGGCCTGCTCGTGTACTTCAGGCTGACCGCCGCCCAGGCCGCCGCCGCGCACACCCTGCGGATCGGCGTGACGACGGCCTACGCCAACGGCCGCCCGCAGGTCGCCGTCAACGACGCCTGGACCTCGGCCATCCCCTCGCCGCCCACCCAGCCGAACACCCGGTCGCTGACCAACGGCTCGTACCGGGGCAACAACCACACGTTCACGTACAACGTCCCGGCGTCCGCCTGGAAGACGGACACGAGCCAGTACAACGTGCTCAGGATCGACGTGGTGAGCGGGTCGGGGACGACCGGCTTCCTCAGCGCGGGGACCTCAATCGACGCGATCGACCTGCTGGCCTGACCGTCTGGCCATCTGGTCGGTGGTCTTCATGTTCCGCGCGTCCACTGCTGGTTGGTCGCTCCATTGCAGGTGTACGTGATGATCGCGGCGGAGTTGGCGGTGGACGCGCCGTTCACGTCCAGGCACTCACCGGTCGCGCGGGACTTGATGTTCACGTAGGAACCGGTGGTGGTCACCGACCACTGCTGGTTGGTGGCGGAGGCGTTGCAGTTCTCCTGGGTGACCGTGCTGGCGTTCTCCCGCAGGCACAGGGAACTGTTGCGGACCATCAGCTGGTAGTAGCCGCTGCCGACGGACTTGAACCAGTACTTCTGGTTGTTGCCGCCGTTGCAGTCGTACTGCTTGATCTGCGCGCCCTGCCACAGCGACTGGCTCGTCACGTCCGCGCACCTGCCGCTGTGCCGGGCGATCAGTGTGTTGTACGTGGCGCTCGTGCCGCTGATCGTCCCGGCGGCCGTGTCGATCGTGACCTCCGGCGACCAGGACATGGACATCGAGGTCGAGTTCGGGAAGGCCAACGGCAGCCACACGTACCGCGAGTCGTTGACGGTCCCGCCGAAGGAGTTGCCCCAGCGGTCGCCCATGTAGAGGTACGAGGTGCCCGAACTGCCCTGCACGGGAAGGACGTACGTGGTCTGCGAACCGTATGTCGTCGAGTCGCCGACGTTCTTCATCGCCGACCAGGGACCGGCGAGGTTCGTGGCGGTGGCGTACTGCTGCTGGTTGGGGTTCCAGCCGGTCGCGCCCGAGGTCAGCATGAAGTAGACGTTGCCCCGCTTGAAGAGCGCCGGCGCCTCGCGGTGGCCGCCCGGCCAGGGGTTGGCGACCAGGCTCGCGATGCCGGTGTAGTCGGCGGTGAGCCGGTAGATGTGCAGGTCGTAGTTCTCGCGGGCGGCGGAGATCATGTAGCCGGCGCCGTCGGTGTCGACGTAGACCGTGATGTCACGGGACATGTGCTGGCCGAGCGGGCGGAAGCTGCCCCGGTAGGTGTAGTTGCCGTCGACCGTGTCGGAGACGGCGACGGCGGCGCGGGCCTCGCTGTAGTCGGTGCCGTTCTCCTTGTGCATCCACATGACGAACTTGCCGGTGGAGGCGTTGTACATGACCTTCGGGCGTTCGATGTTGGCGGTGGCCAGTTCGGGGGCGCTCGACTCGGTCAGGACGTGGTTGCGGAACTCCCAGTTCTTCAGGTCGGTGGAGCGGTAGGCGTCCACATACCGGAAGGTGTTGTCGGCGTTGCGGTGCTCGCCGAACCAGTAGTAGTAGTTCCCGACCTTGATGACGCCGCCGCCGTGGGCGTGCACGGGGTTGCCCGAAGTGTCGGTGAACTGCGTGCCGTTGGTGATCGTCTGAGGTGCGGCCTGGGCGGGTCCGGCGGTGGCCAGGGCGCCGAGCAGTGCCAGGCAGAGGGCGAGGAGGGCGGCGTAGGCACGTCTCATCTCACGCACTCTCCTTCACCGTCGCGGCGGCCGTGTCGGCCACCGGTATGCCGAAGTTCGGGGTGCCGTCGGCGTTCCAGCCGAGCTTCTGGACGCGGGTGTGGCGGTTGGGGTCGTTCAGCGGGTCGCCGTTGATCTCCTTGTACTGGCGGGCGTGGTAGACGAGGACGTCACTGCGGCCGTCCTCGGCGACCGTGAAGCTGTTGTGGCCGGGGCCGTACTGCTTGGTGGTGTCGTTGCTGGTGAAGACGGGCGTGGGCGACTTGGACCAGCTGGCCGGGTTCATGAGGTCGCTGTCCACGTCGGCGGTCAGCAGGCCCATGCAGTAGTTGGCGTCGGTGGCACTGGCCGAGTACGACATGAAGAGGCGTCCGTTGCGGGTGATGACCGACGGGCCCTCGTTGACCTTGAAGCCGATGCATTCCCAGTCGAACTCCGGGGTGGAGAGCCGGACTTGGGGGCCCTTCAGGGTCCACGGGTTCGCCATCCTGGACAGGAAGATGCCCGTGTTGTTGTCCAAGCCGGGCTCGTGCTGCGCCCAGGCGAGGTAGCGGGAGCCCCGGTGGGTGAAGGTGGTGGCGTCGAGGGAGAAGGTCTCCCACGCCGTCTTGAGCTGGCCGCGCTCGACCCAGGTGCCCTTGAAGGGATCGCGGCTCGCGTTCTCCAGGACCCAGATGCGGATGTCCCATATTTTCTCGGCGGGCGCAGCGGCGAAGTAGATGTACCACTTGCCGCCGATGCGGTGGATCTCCGGCGCCCAGATGTGCGCACCCATGTTCCCGGTGGCGTGCTTGCGCCAGATGACGGACTCGGCGGCGGTCGCGAGGCCGTTCAGGGTGCGGGAGCGGCGCAGGATGATCCGGTCGTACTCGGGGGCGGTGGCCGTGAAGTAGTAGCAGCCGTCGGCGTGACGGTGGATGTGCGGGTCGGCGCGGTTGCGGACGAGCGGGTTCACGTAGGGGGCTGCCTTCGGGGTCGGGGCGGCGTGGGCGATGCCGGGGGCGGCCGCCAGGGCGCCGGCGGCCAGGGCGCCCTTCAGCATCAGTCTGCGGCTGGGGGCCTCGGCGGCTTCGGGCAGGTCGTTGTCGCGGCTCATGCGGACTGCCTCTCGGGGGTGGGGTGTCCTGAGAGTGACGTTCGATATCACGAACACCATTTGTTATGACGAACGCCGAAAAGGTAAGGGTGTGGAACGGGGAGGTCAACGGGTTGGACGGGATGAAGAATGCGCTTTCTGTAAGTGGGGGGTGGGACTGCTTGATCCATGCCGGATCCGGTCGGCCGCCTGCCGGATTCTGTCGACTGTCTGCCGGATCCGGTCGGCCGCTTGTCGAATCCTGTCCGCTGTCCGCCGGATGCCGGATCCTGTCGACAGATTTCTGTTATCAGTCGCCGTCCCGCCCCGTCTCCGCTCACGTGCGCAGCCATACCCACAAGACAGCAGCGGCCGTCGGCGCCCTCGCGGCCGTGGCCGCCCTCACCGTCATCGCTCCCCCGGCGGCAGCGGCCGGCCCTCGCGACGTGACCGCCGACGTGCTCGCCGACCGGGACGTGACGCTCAGCGGCGACACGGTCGTGACCGTGCGCTCGGGGACAACGATGTACGACGGCGTGTTCCGCGGCGAGGGCACGCTCACCGTGCGCGGCAGCGGAACGCTGGTGCTGACCAAGGACAGCGACTTCACGCTGCCGAAGGCCCGGCAGCGGCAGAAGGTGAGCACGCAGGGCGGCAACCACCCCTACGTCACCGTCACCAACCCGGACCCGCCCGCCATCACGGTCGAGCGCGGCGCCACCTTGCAGTACGGCAACGGCGGCACGACCGGCCTGATCGGCCACTTCCCGTACAACACCCCGGCGTTCCGGCTCAACCAGGACAACATCCGGGTCAACGGCACCCTGCGGCTCTCCCTCAAGAGCGCCTACAACCTGGGCAACATCAGCGGCTCCGGGCTGATCACCCAGCCGAGGTTCCTCTGGGGCACCTGGGACCTGTCGGGCACCCACTCCTTCTCCGGGGTGATCGACAACGGCACGCAGATGAACGCCGGGCGCCCGGAGTACGCGACGTCACTGCCCAACATGCGCAAGATCCTCAACCAGGGCACCTTCACCGTCGACACCCCACTGGGCCAGACCGTCACCATGGGCATGGACTTCTACCAGCGCGAGTACGGCAGTGACATCAACGTCCAGTCGCGGCCGGGCAGCAAGGTCGTCCTGACCGGGCAGTACAGCTGGTCGAACCAGGGCGGCGACACCGATCCCTCGCTCAGCGATCCCGCCCTGAACTGGACGCCCGCGCGCAAGAACGTCAACAAGCGCGGCACGAACATCAAGGGCGCGAACGTCCAGTGGGGCGACGGGACGACGAACAAGATCTTCATGCCGGGCACCGCCGAGACCGTCTACATCAACCTGCTGGCGGCGCGCTCCCGTTCGATGCTCACCTTCGACTACAACGGCCCGGTGACGCTCGGCGCGCCCATCGGCGGCGGCCGCTTCCACGACACGCTGTCCGCGCCCGGCGCCGGGGACATCGTGATCGCGGGGACGCGCGGGAACGACGTCACCTTCGCGGCGAAGCAGTACTACGACGGCTCGACGACCGTGGAGAAGGGCGCGGTGCTGCGGCTGGGGTCGAGGCAGGGGGACGGTTCCCTGCTGATGGGCAGCGAGCGCCGTCGAGTCGTGAACGACGGAACGCTGGTCGTACAGAACGCCTCGACGCCGGTGTCGCTGTCGCGGGTGAGCGGCTCCGGGGCGTTCGTCCAGTCCGGCGCGGCGACGACGACACTGACGGGCACGGCGGTGACGTACACCGGGACGACGACCGTCAAGAAGGGGACCCTCGCGCTGCGCTCCGGCGCGACGCTCGCCCGCAGCAGGTCGATCCGGCTCACCTCGGCGGGGGCGCGGCTGGACGCGGGGACGGCGGGGCTGCGGGTGACGACCACGCTGACCGGCAAGGGGACGGTGAAGGGGGCGGTGACGAATGAAGGGGTCGTCGCGGGGGGTCTCACCGTCTCCGGTGGCTACACCCAGAGTGCGAAGGGTGAACTGGTCCTGCGGGACAAACCGTTGAAGGTGACGGGGCCGGTACGGCTGGCCGGGGACCTGGATCTGTCGGCCGCCGGGACCGACCCTGCACGCGAGATCACGGTGCTCGACCACGCGGGGCGCTCCAAGACCACCGGCGCGTTCCGCGACCTGAAGGAGGGCGCGAAGCTGAAGCTCGCCGACACGACGTACCGGATCAGCTATCGGGGTGGGGACGGCAACGACGTCGTGCTCAGCGCGGTCGCCGCGAGCCCGTCCCCGTCCGTTCGCGATACGGCGTCGCCCGGGGCCGTCGCGGCCGAGACGCGCACCGCGAACACCGCGAACACCGGTCTCGGCTGGTGGCCGTACGTCCTCGCCGTCGGGCTGCTCATCGGGCTCCTGGTGCCCGCGGCCCGGCGTACTCGCCGTGGACGGCGGAGGAGTGGACGGCATGCGGCGCACGGCTAGGGCCTGTCCGGCGGATCGTGCCGCAGACGCGGGGTCTGCACGCCCATCTGCCGTGTTCCTGCAGCTGCACGCTCCCCCACGCTCGAACACGCTCGCGCGGGGGCACGCCCATCCCGGAGCCACCCCCGCTCACCGGCGTTGACGGGGCGCCGCTGCTTTCCTGCGACCTGATCCGCCGGACAGGCCCGAGGGCCCTTCTGATGGATCTCCGCACCGCACGCCGATCGCACGCACCGAACGCCGCTCCTTCTCCTGCGGAGATCCATCAGAAGGGCCCTAGCGTTCCGCATGGTTGGTCCCGCCCATGACACCGTTGCGCGCGGCGGTCGGTGGCACGCCGTAGGCACGCCGGAATGCCTTGTTGAAGCTCTGGAGGTCGCTGAAGCCCACCATCGGGGCCACCGCCTTGACCGGCAGCGAGGCACGGGTCAGCAGGTGATGGGCACGGGCCAGTCGGCGGCTCCTGATGTAGGCGACGACCGTGGTGCCCAACTGCGCCCGGAACAGCCGGCCCAAGTGGTTGTGGGACAGGCCGACGTGGTCGGCCAGCGCCGCCACGCTCAGCGGCTCCCGCAGGTGGGACTCGATGCGGGTGATCGCGGCACGCACCGCGGGGTGCAGTCCCAGGGCGTCGTCGTACCGCGAGACCTGCCGGCCGGCGAGCTGGCACAGCAGGCTCCACAGCTCGGCCCGCGCCATCTGCGGCAGCCGCGTGTGGAACTCCAGTGCCGTCTGGAACCGGTCGCGGATCCGGGGCAGGTCCGCCCCGCACTCCAGCATCGCGGGCAGTTCGGCGCCGGCGCCAGGGTCGGCGGCGTCCGGCAGCCGGATGTGGGCGAACAGATGGACCGCCTCGCCGCGGTAGCGGTACCGGGTGGCGACGCCCGGGGGGACCAGGCTCACGCGCCCGGGAGCGATGGGAAGGACGGCGCCTTGCACCTCCAGCTCTCCGCTATAGCCATAGAGGTGCACGGACCACAGGTCCTGCAGGCACCAGTCGTCGGTGAGGCTGGTGATGCCGTGCCTGCCCACACCGACCTCCGCGATGGACGGTGGTTCCTGCAGCGGCACCGTCCACCTGACGGGTGATCGCTGATCCAGCATGACGCGACGTTAGCCCCGAATTCCGTGGCGCACCAGATGGTGAGAACGGACCAGCGATGTCGCGCCCCGACTATTGGCCGCCCGGCCGCTGCCCCTTTACCGTCGTCCGGCATCGATCAGAATCAATCCGAATCGGAGTGATGGCTGGTGTCCGACCCGCCGCGACAGGGCCCATTTCTGCCCACGCTGGAATCGCTGGGAGAATTCACGTGCCCGGACTGGTTCCGTGACGCGAAGCTCGGCATATGGGCGCACTGGGGGCCGCAGTCCGTACCGAGATACGGCGACTGGTACGCCCGCAACATGTATGTCGAAGGGTCCGACCAATACCGCTATCACGTCCGCACGTACGGTCATCCCTCGGATTTCGGATACAAGGATCTGGTGCGCCTCTGGAAGGCCGAGAATTTCGACCCGGACGGATTGATGGATCTGTATGTCCGGGCCGGCGCACGGTACTTCGTGGCGCTCGCCTCGCACCACGACTACTTCCTCACCTACCCCTCGCGGCTGCACCGCTGGAACGCGGCCGAGGTCGGTCCGGGCAAGGACATCATCGGGCTGTGGCAGGCCGCCGCCCGCCGGCACGGCCTGCCGTTCGGTCTGACCGAGCACCTGGGCGCCACGTTCAGCTGGTGGTCGGTCAACAAGGGCGCCGACGCCCACGGCCCGAGGGCGGGCGTGCCCTACGACGGCACGGACACCGCCTTCGAGGATTTCTACCTGCCCAACGGCGAGCACCACGTCCCCGGCCGCCGCCCCGACCCGGCCGCCCCCTGGTACACCGGCAACCGGTGGTGGCGGCGGCGCTGGCTGGAACTCGTCACCGAGATGATCGACCGGTACCGGCCCGACCTGCTCTACTCCGACGGCGCGCCCCCCTTCGGCCCGCACGGCATCGACGCCGGGCTGCGCGCCGCCGCGCACCTGTACAACACCAGTGCGGCCGCGCACGGCGGGGAGAACCGGGCGGTCTACACCCACAAGGACCGCCAGGAGGACGTCCGCCGCATCGGGGTGCTGGACGTCGAGCGCAGCCAGGAAGGGCGCGTGACGCCGCACCCCTGGCAGACCGACACCTGCCTGGGCAGCTGGTTCTACGACGTGCGCGCCGTCTACAAGACCCCCGCGCACGTGATCGAGATCCTGGTCGACGTCGTGGCGAAGAACGGAAACCTGCTGCTCAACGTCCCCCAGCGACCGGACGGCACCCTGGACGAGGAGTGCCACCACCTGCTGGCCGAACTCGCGGACTGGATGGAGCTGTGCGGCGAGGGCATCCACGGCACGCGGCCGTTCCGCGACGGGACCGAGGGACCCAGCGGCGTCGTCGTGGACGGCTTCCGCGAGGAGCGGGTGGACTGGACCAGCGCCGACTACCGCTTCACCCGGCGAGGTTCCACGGTCTACGCCTTCCAGATGGCGTGGCCGGCGGACGGGCGCACCGTCATCCACGCCCTCACCCCCGACGACCACGTCGCCTCCGTGCGACTGCTGGGCGCCGGCCCCGTCCCCTTCGACCGGATCTACCCCGCCGGCGCCATCGTCGTGGACCTGCCCGGCCGAGCCCCCTCCCCGTACGTCAACTGCCTGGCGATAGAGCTGCGATGAGATCACACAGCATCACCGAAGGGATCACCAGAAGGAGCGTGCTGGGCGCGGCCCTCTCAGCGGGCGCGGCCACCGCGACGGCCGGCGGCCTGACCGGCTGCGGAGTCTCCCGCAGGCGCGATGAGCTGTTCTTCGGGTTCCACGGCGACACCGTCTCGATCGGCGTCTTCCAGGAGATCGTCCGGCTCTACCGGCGCAAGTACCCCAGGAGGCGGATCAGCTACACCTACGCCGACTCCTTCGGCTTCTTCCAGCGCCTGCCCCTGATGTTCCGCGCCGGTACCGCGCCCGACGTGATGATCGTCGCGGAGAGCTGGGTCTCGGGCCTGAGCCAGCTCGGCGGGTACGCCGACCTGACCTCCTTCATGCGTGCCGACGGCCTGACGGAGGACCTGTGGGTGCCCGGTTCCCTCAACCCGGCCCGGATCGGCGGCGAGGTACTGTGCCTGCCGCTCATCGTCTATCCCAAGGGCATCGCCTACAACCGGACGTTGCTCGCGAAGCGCGGGCTGCCGATCCCGCAGCCGGGCTGGCGCGAGCGCGACTTCGTCGAGACGGCGGCGGCCGTGGCGTCCGGCGACGACCGAGTCTGGGGCATTCCCAGCTCTTTCGGCATCTTCCCCTACGACGTGGCCACAGTCCACGGCGGCCTGCCGTTCTCGGTGGCGAGCCGGACGATGACCGCGACGGACGAGCGCATGGTCTCCGCGGTCGAGCTGATCTCGGACCTCATCCACAAGCACCGGGCCATGCCGACCGGCGCGCAGTCCCAGTACGCGGTGAACTTCACCAGCGGAATATTCGGGATGGACCTGTTCCCCGGCTACGCGCTCACCGCGCTCAGGCAGCAGATCGGCACCCGATTCGAGTGGGGCGTGGTGCCCTACCCCGAGGAGTGGGTCGGCACCTACCAGAACAACAACGTGGCGATCTTCGACGGCTCCCAACGCAAGGAGGAGGCCTGGCACTTCGTCACGTTCCTGTCCACCGACCCGGACGCCCAGCGGCTCCTGAAGCCCATCGGCACGCCGGCTCTGGCTACGTCGGCGGCCGAATGGCAGCGCGACCTCGCTCCCGAGGACCGCGAACTCCCCTGGGACCAGATGATCCAGGGCATGGCCGGCCAGCTCGTCGCCTACCAGGGCGGCATCTACAACAAGGTGTGGGACGTCCTGGGCCAGAAGGTCCAGGCGGTGCAGCACCATGCCGTCCCGGTTCGCGAAGCCCTGGACGAGGTGCAGGAGCGCGGTACCGAGATCCTGCGGGCCTGAGCGGACAGAACGGAGACTCACATGAATGTGGTCAAGCGATGGCGAAGCGGGCTCGGCTCGGAATCCGCGGCCTTCTGGCTGTTCCTGAGCCCGTGGCTGGTCGGCCTCGTCGGGCTCACCCTGGGCCCGATGGTCTTCTCGCTGTACGCCTCCTTCACCCGCTGGGACGGCGTGAACGCACCCGAGTTCATCGGGCTCAGCAACTTCCGGGTGATGTTCGCCTCGGATCCGGACTTCTGGCCGTCCTTCGGCCGTACCTTCGCCTACGCGGGTGCCCGGGTGGCGCTGGGCACCGTGCTCGCCCTGGTGCTGGCCGCCATGGTCAACACCCGCATCCCGGGCCGGACGTTCTTCCGCACCGTCTTCTTCCTGCCGGCGATCGTGACGGGGGTACCGCTCTTCGTCGTCTGGCTGTGGATGTTCGACCCCACCGCGGGGGTGCTGAACTACCTGCTGGGCCAGGTCGGCATCGACGGCCCCGACTGGCTGGCCAGCAGCACCTGGGCGATACCCGCGCTGGTCCTGATGAGCCTGACCGCCACCGGTGGCGCCATGATCATCTTCCTGGCGGGCCTCCAGGACATCCCCACCGACCTGCGCGAGGCCGCCGTCGTGGACGGCGCCGGCTGGTGGACCCGGTTTCGCAACGTCACCGTTCCGCTGCTGTCCCCGGTCATCCTCTTCAACGTCATCATCGGCCTGATCGGCGCGCTCCAGGTGTTCGCCGAGCCCTTCATCATGACCGGCGGCGGCCCCGAACGCGCCACGTACTTCTTCGGCCTCTACCTGTACAACGAGGCGTTCTCGTACTCCAACGTCGGCTACGCCTCGGCCCTGGCCTGGGTGCAGTTCCTGGTGATCGTTGCCCTCACCGCCGTGGTCCTGCGCCTCTCCCGTCGCCATGTCCACTACCTGGGCTCCTGAGAGGAGGAACCGGACCCATGACCCTGACCACGTCCTTCCCCAAGCCCGCACGCTCGCGCCACACGCTGCGGCTGGCGCTGACCCGGGGCCGCGTCGCGCTCGTGCCCCTCTATGTCCCGCTCTGCATCGCCGCCTTCTTCTTCCTCCTCCCCTTCCTCTGGATGCTCGCCGGGGCCTTCAAGGAACCCAGCGAGGTCACCGCGTATCCGCCGAGCTTCTGGCCGGACCGTGTCGACACCAGCAACTTCTCCACCGCCGCGGCCGGGGTGTCGCTCTGGCGCTACTTCGGCAACTCCGTGCTGGTGGCGGTGATCTCCACCGTCGGCACCGTGCTGTGCTGCTCGCTGGCCGGCTTCGCCTTCGCCCGCCTGCGCTCCCGGGGCCGCGGACCGCTCTTCGCGGTCCTGCTCTCCACGATGATGCTGCCGCCGTTCATCACGCTGATCCCGTCGTACTCGATCTACCAGCGGCTGGGCTGGCTGGACACCTACCTGCCGCTGACGGTGCCCAGCTTCCTCGGGGTCGGCGGCGCCTTCTACATCTTCCTGCTGCGGCAGTTCTTCCTCGGCATTCCCAAGGACCTCTTCGAGGCCGCCCACCTCGACGGCGCCAGTCGGCTGCGGCAGTACGTGCAGATCGCGCTGCCCCTGTCCAGGCCGGCCCTGCTGACGGTGGCGCTTTTCCAGTTCGTCGCGTCCTGGAACGACTTCTTCGGGCCGCTGATCTTCCTCACCGACTCGTCGAAGTTCACGCTGCCCGTCGGCATCCGCTTCTTCCAGAGCCTGTACGCCGCCGACTACGGCACGCTGATGGCGGCAAGTTGCGTCTCCGTCGCGCCTGTCCTGGTGCTGTTCCTGGTCGCCCAGCGGTTCTTCGTCCAGGGCATAGCGACCACCGGCGGGAAGGGCTGAAGGCCTCATGGGTGCCGGCTCGCCGTTCGAAGCGACCAGCACCGCGGCAAGTGCCTCGACATCGCCGACGCGTCCACCGCCAACGGTGCCCGGCGGGCGGCGGATGCCCTCGCCCGGCACGCCCTGACACCCAGGCCGGCGTCGCCTGCCGTCTGGGGCGTCGCTACCGCGGTCAATGCCATCAACTCACAGGAGTGGGCCATGTCTTCAGGAAGAATGTCTCGCCGTACGTTTCTCGGCGCGGCGGGTGCGGCGACCGCCGCGAGCGCCCTGCCGATCGTCCCCGGCTTCTCCGGCCTTCTGTCGCAGGCGGCCGCCGCGGACACGCAGACCAACCTGAGCAGGATGGTCGACATGCGGTTCGGCATGTTCAACCACTTCAGCCTGGGCACGTTCACGAACGAGGAGTGGGCGGCACCGAACCAGAGCCCCACCCTCTTCGCTCCCCCGAGCGTCAACTGCGCGCAGTGGGCCGAGGCGGCGGTCGCCGCGAAGATGAGCTACGGCATCCTGACGACCAAGCACCATGACGGCTTCGCCCTGTGGCCCAGCGCCCATGGCACCCAGAACGTCGCGAACAGCTCCTACAAGCACGACATCGTGCGGGCGTACTGCGACGCCTTCCGGGCGAGAGGGCTGAAGGTCGGGTTCTACTACTCGATCTGGGACCGCACCTTCGGCGTCGAGGCATGGGAGAGCCGGCACAAGGTGACCGGCCTCGAAGTCACCGATGCCATCCAGCCCGGCGACATGACCTTCATCCTCAACCAGATCACCGAGTTGCTCACCGACTACGGCACCGTCGATATGTTCATGACCGACGGTTACGCATGGCAGATGGGGCAGCAGGCGGTCTCCTACCAGAGGATCCGTAACCTGGTGAAGGAGCTGCAGCCGGACTGCGTCATGCTCGACATCGGCGGACT
>NZ_JBEOVF010000026.1:0-136528 GCF_040295365.1 Streptomyces sp. NPDC002838
CCTTTGTGCCCATTTTCTGCCAAAACCCGCCGGTTTGTTATGGCGGGGGGGAAATACACCTACCCGCCATTTTTGGGCGGTGGGCCGGCGGGGCCCCGGGGCCCCGGGCCCCCACCGCAGGACCGAACCGGACACGCGGACGTGACGGAGGGAGCGCTTCGCGATGAAGGCAGTGACCTGGCAGGGCAAGCGGGACGTCCGGGTGGAGGACGTGCCCGATCCGAAGATCCAGGAGCCGACGGACGCCGTCATCCGCATCACCTCCAGCGGGCTGTGCGGCTCCGACCTGCATTTGTACGAGGTGCTCACCGCGTTCATGACACCGGGTGACATCCTCGGCCACGAGCCCATGGGCATCGTCGAGGAGGTCGGCGCCGCGGTGCCGGACCTCGCGGTGGGCGACCGGGTCGTGGTGCCGTTCCAGATCGCCTGCGGCAACTGCTGGATGTGCCTGACGGGGCTGCCGACGCAGTGCGAGACCACCCAGGTCACCAGCGAGGGCATGGGCGCCGCCCTGTTCGGCTACACCCGCCTGTACGGCGCCGTACCGGGTGCCCAGGCCGAGTACCTGCGCGTCCCGCAGGCGCAGTACGGCCCGATCAAGGTCCCTCAGGGCCCGCCCGACGACCGGTTCGTCTACCTCTCCGACGTCCTGCCCACCGCCTGGCAGGCGGTCGCCTACGCGGACGTCCCGCAGGGCGGCAGCGTCGCCGTGCTCGGCCTCGGGCCGATCGGCGACATGGCCTGCCGCATCGCCCAGGTGCGCGGCGCCGGCCGGGTGTTCGGCGTGGACCTGGTGAGCGAACGGCTGCGCCGGGCACGGTCCCGGGGCGTCCAGACGTACGACCTCAGGAGCTTCGACAACGAGAAGGAACTGATCGCGGCGATCCGCGACGAGACCGACGGTCGCGGCCCCGACGCGGTGATCGACGCGGTCGGCACCGAGGCCCACGGCAGCGCCGCCGCCCGGCTGGCCCAGCATGCCTCGTCCCTGCTGCCCCGGAAGATCGGCGGCCCGCTCGCGGAGCGCTTCAGCGTGGACCGGCTCGCCGCCCTGCACACCGCCATCGAACTGGTGCGCCGGGGCGGCACGCTCTCGCTCACCGGCGTCTACGGCGGCATGGCCGACCCCCTGCCGATGCTCACGATGTTCGACAAGCAGATCCAGATCCGGATGGGCCAGGCCAACGTGCGCCGCTGGAGCGACGAGATCCTCCCGTACCTCACCGACGAGGACCCCCTCGGCGTCGACGACTTCGCCACCCACCGGCTGCCGCTCAGCGAGGCGCCGCACGCGTACGAGATGTTCCAGCGCAAGCGGGAGGGCGCGGTCAAGGTGCTGATGACGCCCTGAGTCAGGGGCCCCCGAAGATCTCCTCCAGGTCGTAGCGGACCGGCTCCTCCAGCTGGGCGTAGGTGCAGCTCTCCGGGGTCCGGTCCGGGCGCCAGCGGCGGAAACGGGCCGTGTGCCGGAAGCGCGCGCCGTTCTCCATGTGGTCGTACGCCACCTCGGCCACCCGCTCCGGCCTCAGCGGCACCCAGGACAGGTCCTTCTTGCCCGACCAGCGGCTGGGCGCGCCCGGCAGCCGGGCCGTCTCGTGCGCCGCCTCGTCCGACCAGGCCGCCCAGGGGTGCCCCGCCACGTCGTCCATGCGCAGCGCCTCCAGCTCCTCGACCAGCTCGGCGCGCCGCTTCATGGGGAAGGCGGCGGACACGCCCACGTGCTGGAGGGCGCCCCGGTCGTCGTAGAGGCCGAGGAGGAGCGAGCCGACCACCGGGCCGCTCTTGTGGAGGCGGTAGCCCGCGACCACGACATCCGCCGTGCGCTCGTGCTTGATCTTGAACATGGCGCGCTCGTCCTGGAGATACCGCACGGTGAGCGGCTTGGCGATGACACCGTCCAGGCCCGCCCCCTCGTACTGCTCGAACCACTTCCGCGCCACGTCGATGTCCGTCGTCGCCGGTGCCAGGTGCACCGGGGCCGTCACTCCGGACAGGGCGTTCGTGAGCAGCGGCCGCCGGTCGGCCAGCGGCACGTCCAGCAGCGAGTCGTCCGCCAGCGCCAGCAGATCGAAGGCCACGAACGAGGACGGCGTCTTCTCGGCCAGCATCCGCACCCGGGAGTCCGCCGGGTGGATACGCTCGGTCAGCGCGTCGAAGTCGAGCCGGCCCTCGCGGGCGATGACGATCTCCCCGTCCAGCACACAACGCTTCGGCAACCGCTCCCTCAGCGCCGCCACCAGCTCGGGAAAGTACCTGGTCAGCGGCTTGCCCGTACGGCTGCCCAGCTCGACCTCGGCGCCGTCGCGGAACACGATCGCCCGGAACCCGTCCCACTTCGCCTCGTAGTGCATGCCCGGCGGGATCCTCGCCACCGACTTGGCGAGCATCGGCTTCACGGGCGGCATCACCGGCAGATCCATGGTCCGATTCTGCTCTTGTACGGCGAGAAATGCCCGGTGTGCGAGGTTCGCGCGGTGCGCCTACCGTGGCTCGCATGGGCGAAGCGGTGGAACTTCAAGCGGGCGGCCGGACCGTACGGCTGTCCAGCCCCGACAAGATCTTCTTTCCCGAGCGCGGCTTCACCAAGCTGGACCTCGCCCAGTACTACCAGGCCGTCGCCCCCGGCATCCTGCGCGCCCTGCGCGACCGGCCCACCATGCTGGAGCGCTACCCCGAGGGAGTGACCGGCGAGTCCTTCTTCCAGAAACGGGCCCCGAAGAACATGCCCGACTGGATCCCCACCGCCCACATCACCTTCCCCAGCGGCCGCAGCGCGGACGAGATGTGCCCCACCGAGGAGGCGGCCGTGCTGTGGGCCGCCCAGTTCGGCACGCTCACCTTCCACCCCTGGCCGGTGCGCCGCGACGACGTCGACCGCCCCGACGAACTGCGCATCGACCTCGACCCGCAGCCCGGCACCGACTACGAGGACGCCGTCCGCGCCTCCCACGAACTGCGCGCCGTCCTCCACGAGTTCGGCGGCCTGCGCGGCTGGCCCAAGACGTCCGGCGGCCGGGGCCTGCACGTCTTCGTGCCGATCGAACCGCGCTGGACCTTCACCCAGGTCCGGCGCGCCGCCATCGCCGTCGGGCGCGAGATGGAACGCCGCATGCCGGACCACGTGACGATCAAGTGGTGGAAGGAGGAGCGGGGCCGGCGGATCTTCCTGGACTACAACCAGACCGCCCGGGACCGCACGATCGCCTCCGCCTACTCCGTACGGCCGCGCCCGCACGCGCCGGTCTCCGCGCCCCTGCGCTGGGAGGAGGTGGGCGAGGCCCATCCGCGGGACTTCGACCTCGCGACCATGCCCGCGCGCTTCGCCGAACTCGGCGACGTGCACGCGGACATGGACGAACACCGCTTCTCGCTCGAAGCGCTCCTGGAGCTGGCGCGCCGCGACGAGCACGATCACGGGCTCGGCGATCTGCCGTACCCGCCCGAGTATCCGAAGATGCCGGGGGAACCCAAGCGGGTACAGCCGAGCAGGGCGAAGAAGGCGGTACCTCCTCCGGGACCTACAGCTCCTTGATCCTGATGTCCCGGTACGAGACCACGTCCGTCGTGCCGTGCACCTGGAGCCCGATGTAGCCGGAGGCGAACCGTCGCCCGTCCGTGCCCGGGTCGTCCGAGCGGGGCGGGGTGAAGTCCTGGCCGCCGATGTTGTCGAACTCGTTGATCAGCACGCCGTTGCGGTAGACCGAGTAGTGCTGGTCGACCACCCGGATCTCGTAGTCGTTCCAGGTTCCCTTCTGGGTGACGCCGGCACCGGCGAGCCCCACCCGGTCGAAGCCGTAGACCGAGCCCGTCTTGTACATGTCGCCGTCGGGCCGGTCGAGCACCTGCACCTCGTGCCCGTACTTGATGGCGACCCACTCCGGCCGGGACTCCTCCGGGTGGTCGTGGACCCACGGGAACCGCACGAACACACCGGAGTTGGCGTTCCCGGTGCCCGGAGCGTCGTCACGCCACTGGAGCTTCAGCGAGAAGTCGCCGTACTTGCGCTGCGGGAACCACAGCATGCCCAGGCCCGCCTTGGTGGTGCCGCTGGTGATCGACCCGTCGGCGTTCAGCCCGAACGAACCGCCGCCCACCTGCTGCCACTTGGCGAAGGACTCCGCGCTGCCGTCGAGGATCGTACGGTAGCCCTCGGTCTGGCCGGGCTTGCCGATCCCGGACTGACGGGCGGCCTTCTGGACCGCGTTGAACTCGCGCTGATCGACGATCCCTTCCTCGAGCAGCTTGTCCAGGACGGTCCTCACGTGCTTGAGGAACAGCGCGTGGGACGTCCACTCCTTCTCGTCCTCGATCAACTCGTTGATCCGGCACCGGCTGTTGGTGACCCGGTTCGGCACACCCGAGTCGACCGTGCCGACGATCACCGTCAACCGCTCGTCGTACTCGGGGCAGTTGGGGGCCGGGACCTGGCTCGACACCACCGTGAAGGTCACCGTGCGTGCCGCGGAGGTGTTGCCCGCCTTGTCGGTCGCCCGGTACGCCACGGTGTGCGCACCCGCGCGGTCGACCACCACCGGGATGGTGTATGCGATGTACGGTCCGCCGTCGAGTGAATACTCGATCCGGTCGACACCCGAGCCGCCGTGGTCGTCGGTGGCGCTCACGGTGACCTTGGCGTTCCCGATGTAGGCCCCGTCCGAGTTCTTCGTGCCCTCGACGGTCACGCCCGTCACCGGCGGTGTCGTGTCCTGCGGTGGTGTCGCGACGACCGTGAACTCGACGCTCTTCTCGGCCGCGACGTTGCCCGCCTTGTCGGTGGCCCGGTAGCGCACGGTGTGCGTGCCGACCTGATGCACCATCACGGGGGCGGTGTACGGCTGCCAGGCGCCGGAGCCGACCGCGTACTCGATCGTGTTGACGCCGGAGCCGGTGTCGGAGGCGGAGACGGTCACCGTGGCCATGTCGATGTACGCCCCGTCGGCGTCCCGCTCGCCACTCATCGTCGCCGAGGTCTCCGGCGGTGTGGTGTCGTCGGAGGGCTGTGCGACGACGGTGAACTCGACGGTCTTCTCGGCGGAGGTGTTGCCCGCCTTGTCGATGGCTCGGTAGCGGATCTTGTGGCTGCCGACCTGGTCGACGACGACCGGTGCGGTATACGGTCGCCAGTCGCCCTCGTCGCCGACCGCATACTGGATACCGTCGACGCCGGACCCGCCGTCGTCCGTCGCGCTGACCGTGACGCTCGCCGAACCGACGTACTCACCCTTCGCGTTCTGCGCGCCGGTCACCTTCGCCGCCGTCTCCGGCGGCGTCGTGTCCTCGCCCCCGCCCTCGGTCACCACGAGGATGCCCTGCATCCGGCCGTGGCCGGGGATCGTGCAGTGGTAGAAGTACCGGCCGGGCGTGAGCGTGACCTCGGCGGTGTGGCGGCCGCCCTGTTCGTCGTTCGGGTTGGCCAGGATGTTGAGCTGGACGTCGTTGTTGAACTCGGGATCGCTGGTCACGAACGTCAGCGTGTGCGGCATGCCGATCGTGTTGCCGGTGGCCTCGCTGTTCTCGAAGACGATGGTCGCCGCGCCCGCGACGGCCGTGGCGGGCGCGGACGTGTACTTGTCGATGTCGTTGCCGGCGGTCCAGGTGAGCACCTGGGCGGCGGCCGGCTGCTCAGCACGCTCACCACGCGCGGTCTGAGCGGTGGACGTCGACTGCAGCCCGAGCATCATCAGTACGGCGGCCAACAGGGCCGTCCAGATTCTTCGTTGCCGTCTCACTGCGCCCCCCTGGCCAGCTGGTCGGCGGCCGGCGTCTGGCCGCCACCCCTGTAAGTGACGTGCCACAGCGCCGACTTGGCGTCCGAGGTGAAGAAGCCGCGGCCGTAGTCGAGGACGTACAGCGCGCCGTCCGGACCGAACTTCCAGTCCATGAGGTTCTTGATGCCGTCGTTGCCGACCGGCACGATCTTCTTCAGCGACTCCGCGTGGATCGGCAGACCGCCGGCGCCGTGGTTCTTCGGGTCGGTGATGACCGCGTGGCGCGGCTGGTCGGCGTCGTAGAAGTCGCCGACGAACCACTTGCCGTCCCAGTACGACGGCCACTTGACCTCACTGGTGGCCGAGACGTCGTCGTACCGGTAGACCGGCCCGTTCATCGCGGCCTGGCCGCCGCCCTTGAGCCACGGCAGCAGGTAGGTGGCCTCCTCCTGCTTGTAGGAGGGGACGCCGTTCGCGTCGCGCGGGTAGTCCGGTGCGCCGCCCTGGGGCGAGTACCAGATGTTGTTGCCGGTGACCGGCGGGAGGTTGACCAGGCCGTCGTTGTTCGGTGACTCGTTCTTCGGGTGGTCGCAGTCGTACCAGCCCAGCGGCTGCGTCGGATCGGGCAGATTACGGTCGCGGTAGGGCTGCTTGTTGCCCATGCAGTACGGCCAGCCGCGGTTGCCCGCCTCGGTGATCACGGCGAACGTGTCGTACTTGGCCGGACCCCAGGTCGGGGACGGCGCACTCGCGTCCGGGCCGACCCAGCCCGCGTACAGGACGTCGGTCCGCCGGTCGACGAAGATGCGCGCCGGGTTCCGTACGCCCATCACATAGATCTCGCCGCGGGTCTTCCCGCCGCCCTCCTCGGTCTCCCTGCCGGTGAACAGGTTGCCGTCCGGGAGGGTGTACGTCCCGTCGGGCTCCGGATGGATGCGCAGGATCTTGCCGTTGAGGTTGTTGGTGTTGCCGGAGGTGCGGCGCGCGTCGGCGAAGGAGACGCCCTTGTAATTGGGCTGGGGATTGTTGCCCGAGTAACCGCCGCTGAAGCCGCTGGAGTTGTTGTCCCCGGTGGCGATGTACAGGTTGCCCTTGGAGTCCCAGGCCATCCCGCCGCCCGCGTGGCAGCAACTGTGGATCTGAACCGGCCACTTGAGCAGCACCTTCTCGCTGCTCAGGTCGAGCTTGTTGGTGGCGAGGTCGAGAGTGAAGCGGGAGACACGCCGCTCGGCCATCCGGGTGTCGCGGTTGATCTGCGAGTGGGGCGTGTAGTGCAGATACACCCAGCCGTTCTGCTCGAAGCGCGGATCGAGTTCGATGCCGAGCAGGCCCTCCTCGACCTTGACCAGCTCGTCGCCGCCGCCCTTGTTGCCGAAGACCGTCAACTCGCCCGCGAGCGTGACCTTCTTGGTCTTCGGGTCGTAGACGTGGATCTCGCCCTTGCCCTTGCCGATGTCGGGGTTGTTCCAGTCGATGATCACCGGCTGGGAGGAGTCGGCGCCGCCCCGGCCGATGTAGAGCACGCGGCCGTCGGGCGCGGTGACCAGACCGTGCGGCTCGCCGATCTGGTCGTTCTTCCCCGGCTGGTTGGGCTGGGTGAGCCGCTCCGCCTTGTAGTTGCCGGTGATCGTCGCCTTGCAGTCTGCCTGCACCAGACGGGTGGTCCACATCAGGGCGCCGCGCAGATGCGCACGGAAGTCCGTCTCGTCGTACGACGACACCGTGCCGCCCATGCCCGTGTAGAAGGAACGGCCGCCGTCGTAGTCCCGGCACCAGCTGATCGGATGGTCCCAGCCGTTGGCGCTCGCACCCGGCCGGTATGTCGACTCCCGTACGCGGGCGACCGTATGCACGTCACCCGACGGGTTCTTCACCCAGTTCAGCCACTGGTCGGGGCGCTTCCACTGCACCGGCAGCTCCTTGGTGGCCGGATGCTGCCGATCGCCGACCTCAACGGTCGCGCGCTGCACGGTCGTAGGGCTGGACGCGGCAGGACGGGCGCCGACCAGACCGGTGAACCAGTCCGAGTACGGCTCCGCACGGGCCGCGTCATGGATGCCGACGAAACCGCCGCCGGCCTCCATGTAGGCCTCCAGGCCCGCCTCCTGCTCAGGATCGAGGACGTCTCCGCCGCCGGTCAGGAACACGATCGCGTTGTACCGGCCCAGCTTCGTGTCATTGGTGAAGACCGAGGCGTCGTCGGTGGCCTCGACCTTGAAGCGCTGGTTCGCCGGTCCGGACAGGCCGATCCTCTCGATGGCCTCGATGCCGGCGTTCACGACCGGCGCCTCGTCCCCGGCCGCGGCGGACCCGTGGAAGAGCAGCACCCGTACGTTCGCGCCGCCTGGCGGCGACTTGACGGACATCGTTGTCGGGGACGGTTCGGGGGCCGGGCGGGCGGTGGCCGCAGGGCCAGACAGCAGTCCGGCGGCGACGACCCCGGCGGTCACAGTGGCCGCCCAGGCCCGTCTTCTCGTGCTTGTTGTGCTCAACCCTCGTAAGTGCATGGGCACCTCCTCGGTCACAGCGACGGCGCCAAGGAAGCTAGACCTCTTTGCACCCCTAGCCAATACCTATGACCGCAATGGCACGAACTTTGTCCTGAGTGTGGATAAACAGGAGCGGGGCCGGTACCGTCGCACAGGTTCATCACAGGTACGTCTCCGCAAGTTCCGTATCAGGGTGGGGAGTTCCGCATGGACAGACGCGGATTCAACCGGCGGGTGCTGCTGGGCGGCGCGGCGGTCGTGGGTGGTGGGAGCGTCGCGACATCGTTGTCCGCGGCGTCCGAGGCCGCGAGCGCCGACGGACCGGCGAGGACGGCCCCGGCCGGCGGCCAGGTCAAGCGCATCAAGCTGTACGCCGAGAGGCTCGCCGGCGGACAGATGGGCTACGGCCTCGAGAAGGGGAAGGCGACGATCCCCGGGCCGCTGATCGAGCTCAACGAGGGCGACACCCTGCACATCGAGTTCGAGAACACGATGGATGTCGCGGCGAGCCTCCACGTCCACGGCCTGGACTACGAAGTCTCCAGCGACGGCACGAAGTTGAACAAGAGCGATGTCGAACCCGGCGGCACCCGCACCTACACCTGGCGCACCCACGCCCCCGGCCGCCGCAAGGACGGCACCTGGCGGGCCGGCAGTGCGGGCTACTGGCACTACCACGACCACGTCGTCGGCACGGAGCACGGCACCGGCGGTCTCCGCAACGGCCTGTACGGCCCGGTGATCGTCCGCCGCAAGGGAGACGTCCTGCCCGACCGGACGCACACGATCGTCTTCAACGACATGCTGATCAACAACAAGCCGGCGCACTCCGGCCCCGACTTCGAGGCCACGGTGGGGGATCGCGTCGAGTTCGCGGTGATCACGCACGGCGAGTTCTACCACACGTTCCACATGCACGGTCACCGCTGGGCGGACAACCGTACGGGCATGCTCACCGGCCCCGACGACCCGAGTCAGGTCATCGACAACAAGATCACGGGCCCGGCCGACTCCTTCGGCTTCCAAGTGATCGCCGGGGAGGGCGTCGGAGCCGGGGCGTGGATGTACCACTGCCATGTGCAGAGCCACTCCGACATGGGGATGGTGGGGCTGTTCCTGGTGAAGAAGCCGGACGGGACGATCCCCGGCTACGAGCCGCACGAACACCGAGCCGTGCCCGAGGCCGAATCCCCGCCCGGACCCGGGTCCGGGCGCGAGCACGAACACTGACGGACCATGGGTCGGTGACGCTGCGGGAAGGCCGTGGGTGAGGGTGTCGAGAGCGCTCTCACTCCGGTGGTCGGGCCAGGGCTATCCTGATCCGCACCCACCGACTAGGAGCCCCGAGTGACCGACACAGTGCCTCGCCCCACGCTGGAGGCCGTGGCCGCCCGGGCCGGTGTCTCACGGGCCACCGCCTCCCGCGTGGTCAACGGCGGGGACGGGGTGCGCGAGCCCCTCGTCGAGCGGGTGCGGCGGGCCGTGGAGGAACTCGGGTACGTACCCAACCAGGCCGCCCGCAGTCTGGTGACCAAACGCCACGACGCCGTCGCCGTCGTCGTCGCCGAACCGGAGACCCGTGTCTTCGCCGACCCTTTCTTCGCTCTGCAACTGCGGGGCATCAGCAAGGAGTTGACCGTCCACGACAACCAGCTGGTCCTTCTGCTCACCGAGGGCCGCGACGACCACGCCCGCGTCGGTCGCTATCTCGCCGGCGGTCACGTCGACGGAGCGCTGGTGTTCTCGCTGCACCTCGACGACCCGCTGCCGGAACTGATCCAACGGGCCGGAGTCCCGACCGTGTTCGGCGGCCGGCCCGGTTGGAGCGGCGACCGCCACGGTGTGGTGTACGTCGACAGCGACAACCGCGGCGGCGCCCGCGAGGCCGTACGCCATCTCGTCGGCCTCGGCCGCACCCGGGTCGCACACATCACCGGCGCCCTCGACCAGACCTCCGCGGTGGACCGGCTCGACGGCTACCGGGACGTCATGGTCGACACCGACCCGCGGCTGATCGTCGAGGGCGACTTCACCCCGGCCGGCGGCGAGCGGGCGATGCGTGAACTCCTCGACCGCCGCCCGGACCTGGACGCCGTCTTCGCCGCGAACGACCTCGCCGCCTCGGGAGCCCTGCGCGTGCTGCGCGAGCGCGGGCTGCGGGTGCCCGAGGACGTCGCCGTGATCGGCTTCGACGACATGCTGCCGGTCGCCGAGCAGACCGATCCACCGCTCACGACGGTCCGTCAGGACATCGAGGAGATGGGCCGGTTGATGGCCCGCCTGCTGCTGCGCGGCCTCGACCGGCGGAACACCCCCCAGGAGGCGGGAGCCACACCGTCCGGCGTCGTCCTGCCGACGACACTGGTACGCCGCGCCTCGGCGTGACCGCTACTCGGTCATGTACTCGGTCACGTCTGCGGTGGCGAGCTCTTGATCACCGCGAAGCGTGCTCCGTACGGGTCGGCGAGTTCGGCGATGCGGCCGACGTTCTCCAGGTCCGTCGCCGGCAGACGGACGACGCCGCCCCGCTCCTGCGCCGCGGTGACCGTGGCGTCCGCGTCCAGGACCTCGAAGTAGGGCAGCCAGGCCCCGGCCTTCTCCTTGGTCGCATCGTCCTCCAGCGGGACGATGCCGCCGAACATGGCATCCGACTCGATCCCCGCCGGGTGGACGGTGGTGTACGTGATCCCGGCGAACGTGAGGGCGGTGGTCTCCCAGCCGAACAACCTGTTGTAGAACCCGGCGGCCGCCGGGAGGTCCGGCGTGTACAGCTCCAGCCAGCACAGCGATCCCGGTTTCTCCACGACCTCCAGGCCCTTGTTGGCAGCGGGCTGCCAGATACCGAAGGGCACGCCCGCCTGGTCGGCGAGGATCGCCGTACGGCCCTGGTCCAGGACGTCCATGGGCTGCATGAGCACCGAGCCGTGCGCCTGCTCGGCCGACTTCGCCGTGGCGTCCGCGTCCGGGGTCTGGAAGTACACCGTCCAGGACGGCGGGCCCTGGTCCGGGGTGGTCTGCATGCCGCCCGCAGCCGTCCTGCCGTCGAGCTGGAAGAAGCCGTAGCCCCCCGTCTCGGGACCGCCCGAGCGGAACTCCCAGCCGAAGAGGCCGCCGTAGAAGGAGGAAGCGCCGTCGATGTCCGGTGTGCCGAGATCGAGCCAGTTCGGAGCGCCGGTGACAAAGCGGGTGGTGAGCATCTCTGCCCTCCTTTGAGAGGTCCCGGTCTTTGACGGGTCCCGTTGCCTGCACTGCCGAGTCTTGCACCGCCCACTGACAATCGCGCGGGCTTACTGCCCGGCCCTGATCACAGTGGGTGATCATAGAAGTTCATATCGTCGTCACATCCTCCCGCGCGCCGCCGTGCGCCCAGGTGCCCGACCGCGCCATGATCGGACGGCCGGAGGCCCTCAACGAGGCGTTGATCGGGCGTTGATCGAACGTTTTTCGCCGCCCGGCACGATTTCGCTCATGCACATCGACACGATCACCCCGGCCGACCTCGCCTGGCAGACGCAGGCGCTGTGCGCGCAGACCGGGGCGGACTTCTTCTTTCCCGAGCCGGGCAGTTCGGTGCGCGAGGCGAAGCGCATCTGCGGCATGTGCGAGATGCGCTCCGCCTGTCTGGAGTACGCGCTGGCGAACGACGAGCGCTTCGGCGTCTGGGGCGGCCTGTCGGAGAAGGAGCGGCTGCACCTGAGGCGTACGCCCCATTAGCCCGGCCCTCCTTGCGCTCCCTCTCGGCTGCAACGGCATCACCACGCAAGGCGCCTGCCGGATCGCCGACCGGCTGCGGGCTTCTCCGCAGGCGCAGGTCGTCACCGGTGTCTGGCTCAAACGCGATCCGTTGGGCAGCGGGGAGGGCGGGCGGCGGCCGAACTCCTCGGATCCCCACGGTCGTTGCGCACCCTGGGCCTCGTCCGGACGAGCCTCGACGCGGCGGGTGCCGCCGTCCTCGCCGACGGGCTACTGGCGGCGGCCGCGGGCGGGCGCGGTATCGAGCGGCTCTTCGTCGGCGGTAGTCCGCTGGGAGAGGACGGTGCGGAGCCGCCGGCCGAGGTGATCGCCGCGGGCGCGATCGACGAAACCGTACGTCTCCGCGGCCCGGTTGGGTGACGCCGGCGCTCTGCGCCTCGCCGACGCCCTGTAGCGGGCGCCGTACGGACGGCTCACCCGGCTGTCCGTCGCGAGCAACGGCATCGGTTCGCGGGCGGCGGCCCGGCTCGTGTCGGCGGCGACGGTGGCCGGGGTCACCCTGCTGGACCTTCGCCGGGTACGGGCGGCGGCGGTGCTCGGCGCGACCGAGAACCACATCGACCTGGCAGCCGCCGAGACGATCGCCGAGGCCCTCGCGGGCACTCCCCACCGCCTCCTCGACACCGCGCCCCGCACCATCAACCCGCTCAGTGCTGGGCCGGGGCATCGCCGCGAGCGTCAAGCGCCGCCTGGAGGCGCTCAGCGCGCACGTGCCCGCCCTGCCGGTCCCGGCCGACGTGGCCGCCGTACGCGGCGTGCACCGGACCGCCCACGAGGAGCGGCCGGTTCACCGAGCTGCCGTCAAGGGCGGGGTCGCAGCGCGGAGGCAGGCGCGCCGGTCTCCCAAAACTGGGACACGCTGGTTCGAATCCAGTCGCCCCGCCTCCCTGGACGGCACGGCAGTGTCAGGCGCTCGCCCGCGCCGCCATCCGCGCCTTGCGCGCCGCCAGCTTCTCGTCGAACTTGGAGGCCTCCGAGTCCAGGCCGCCCATGTACAGGCCGAGTTCTTCCTGCGCCTTGAGGCCCTCCGGGCCGAGACCGTCGATCTCCAGGACCTTCAGGAAGCGCAGCACGGGCTGGAGGACGTCGTCGTGGTGGATGCGCATGTTGTAGATCTCACCGATCGCCATCTGCGCGGCGGCCCGCTCGAAGCCGGGCATGCCGTGACCGGGCATGCGGAAGTTCACGATCACGTCGCGCACCGCCTGCATCGTCAGGTCGGGCGCGAGGTCGAAGGCCGCCTTCAGCAGGTTGCGGTAGAAGACCATGTGGAGGTTCTCGTCGGTCGCGATGCGCGCCAGCATGCGGTCGCAGACCGGGTCCCCGGACTGGTGGCCGGTGTTGCGGTGGGAGACGCGGGTCGCCAGCTCCTGGAAGGCGACGTAGGCGACCGAGTGCAGCATCGAGTGCCGGTGGTCGTGCTCGAAGCCCTCGCTCATGTGAGCCATGCGGAACTGCTCCAGCTTGTCCGGGTCCACCGCGCGCGAGGTGAGCAGGTAGTCCCGCATCACGATGCCGTGCCGGCCCTCCTCGGCCGTCCAGCGGTGCACCCAGGTGCCCCAGGCGCCGTCACGGCCGAAGAGGCTGGCGATCTCGTGGTGGTAGCTGGGGAGGTTGTCCTCGGTGAGCAGGTTCACCACCAGCGCGATCCGGCCGATCTCGGTGACCTTGGACTGCTCCTTCTCCCAGGCCTCGCCGTCCTCGAAGACGCCCGGGAAGTTGCGGCCGTCGCTCCACGGCACGTACTCGTGCGGCATCCAGTCCTTGGCGACGTTCAGGTGCCGGTTGAGCTCCTTCTCGACGACTTCCTCCAGCGCGTACAGCAGGCGGGCGTCGGTCCAGGCGGAGGACGGGCTGCCGAGGTGAGGGGAAGTGATCGTCACGGGTACTCCAGGGGACGCGGAAATGGGGTACGAGTCGGCGAGCGGTGCCGGCAACCTACGGAATCGTAGGCTACGAATCCGTAGGTTACGAAGCCGTAGGTTAAGTGTGGTGTAAAGACCCCTGATCAGCCGTGTTCCCCGGGCATGGCAAACGGCCCCGGGAACCGCAGGTCCGGGACCGAAAAGGGCAGTGTGCTCACTCTGTCACGCATACAAATCCCGCAGCCGCACCGAGAGGCATGTCACACAGCCCTCGAGCTTCTCGAACTCGCTGATGTCGACCACGACCGGCTCGTGGCCGAGGTCGGCGAGCAGCTCCGCCGTCTTCGGCGCGCTCGCCGCCATCAGCAGCTTCTCGCCGCCCAGCAGCACCACGTGCGACCCGGACTCCTCCGGCACCGACAGGAAGCGCGGGAACAGCGACGGCTTGTCCACCTTCGGGATGTGTCCGATGACCGTCCCGTCGGGCAGCGCGGTGACCGACGACTTCAGGTGCAGCACCTTGCTCACCGGCACTGCGACGATCCGCGCCCCGAGCGGCTCGAACGCGGCCCGCAGCTGCTGGACGCCGGCCGCGTTCGTCCGGCCGCCCCGGCCGACGTAGATCGTGTCGTCGATCTTCAGCACGTCGCCGCCGTCCAGCGTGCCCGGCTCCCATATCCAGTTCACCGAGCAGCCCAGGCGGGCCACGGCCTCCTCGACACCCAAGGTCTCGTCACGCCGGGACCCCGCGCCCGGCCGGGTGATCAGCGCGACGTTCTTGTACATGACGACCGTGTCCTCGACGAACACCGAGTCGGGACAGTCGTCGGCCGGGTCCACCTCGATCGTCTCCCAGCCGTGCGCGCCCAGGGCCTCGACATACGCCTCCCACTGTTCGAGCGCGAGGTCGGCATCGACCTTCTCCCGCTCGATGTGCGTCACCAGACCTTCGGCGAGACGCGGGCTGGGGCGGCGGACGAGGGCCTTCTTGCTGGGCACGAGGGAACTCCGTATCGGCGGGGCAGGTCCGGCGCCGTGTCGCGGCGCCGATCAGCCATCATGCAGCGCCGGTCCGCCCCGGCAAAACCCTCGTTGTCAGGCTGTGGCCCTCCTGAGATGCGCCGCCGTGTGGGAGCCCGGTGCTGTCAGAAGCTGTCGTGGGGTCCCCTCGAAGATCACCCGACCCCCGTCCCGGCCTCCGTCCGGGCCGAGGTCGATGATCCAGTCGGCGTGCGCCACGACGTCCAGGTTGTGCTCGACCACCACCACCGTGTTGCCCGCGTCGACCAGCCGGTCCAGCAGGGCCAGCAGCCCCTCGACGTCCGCCATGTGCAGCCCGGTCGTCGGTTCGTCGAGCACATACACCGCCCCGGTCCGGTGCAGCCGCGTGGCCAGCTTGATGCGCTGCCGCTCACCGCCGGACAGCGTGGACAGCGGCTGGCCGAGCGTGAGGTAGGTGAGTCCGACGTCACGCAGGGCCCGCAGCCGGCGCCGCACGCCCGAGTCGTCGAAGTGGCCGAGTGCTTGGTCGGCCGTCATTTCCAGTATGTCCGCGATGGAGCTGCCCCCGACGGTCAGCCGCAGCACCTCGTCCCTGAAGCGCCGCCCCTCGCAGTCGTGGCAGGTCGTCGTCACCGGGTCCATGAAGGCGAGGTCGGTGTAGATGATCCCGCGACCCTCGCAAGTGCCGCACGCGCCGGTGGAGTTGAAGCTGAAGAACCCCGGCTCGGCCCCCGTCTCGCGTGCGAAGACCTTCCGTACCGTGTCCATGATCCCGATGTACGTCGCCGGAGTCGACCGCGCCGAGATCCCGATCGACGACTGGTCCACGACGACGGCGTCCGGATGGCCGTCGGTGAACTCCGCGACCAGCGTGCTCTTCCCGGAACCGGCGACCCCGGTCACCACGGTCAGCACCCCGGTCGGGAACTCGACGGTCACGTCCCGCAGGTTGTGCCGGTCGGTGCCCTTCACCCACAGCCCGCCGGTCGCCGTACGCGTTTCTTCCTTGAGCGCGGTACGGCGACGCAGGCACCGCCCGGTCAGGGTGTCCGTCCCGGCCAGCTCGTCCGGCGTCCCCTCGAACACCACCCGCCCGCCCTGCGCACCGGCGCCCGGCCCCATGTCGACGACGTGGTCGGCCAGCGCGATGACGTCCGGGTCGTGCTCGACGACCAGCACGGTGTTCCCCTTGTCGCGCAGCCGCAGCAGCAGCTCGCCGAGTCGGCCGACGTCCCGCGGGTGCAGGCCGACGCTGGGCTCGTCGAAGACGTACGTCATCCCGGTCAGGCTGGAGCCCAGGTGCCGCACCGTCTTCAACCGCTGTCCCTCGCCGCCGGAGAGCGTGGCGGTCTCGCGGTCCAGGCTGAGATAGCCGAGGCCGATCACGTCGATGCGTTCGAGCGCCGTGATGGCGGCCCTGGCGATGGGGGCGGCGACCGGGTCGTCGATCTCCTTCAGGACGGCGACGAGGTCGGTGACCTGCATCCGCGTGCAGTCGGCGATGTTCCGGCCGCCGATCCGGGTGGCGAGCGCCGCCTGGTTGAGGCGTGCGCCGTGGCAGACCGGGCAGGTGCCCTCCGCCAGGAAGTCCCGCACCAGGTCACGGGTCTTCTGGCTCATGGCGGACAGGTCGCGCTTGAGGTACAGCCGCTCGAACCGGTCGGCGAGCCCCTCGTACTCCGTGGTCCAGGTGCCGCCGCTGCCGTTGACGGTGACCTTGCTGCCGGGCCGGCCGCGCATCAGGAACTGGTGCTCGGCGGCCGTGAACTCACCGACCGGCTTGTGCGGGTCGAGCTCGTCGGTGTTCGTGTACGCCTGTCCCTGCCAGGTCCCCGCCGCGAACGGCGGGAAGCGGACCGCCCCGTCCGCCAGCGAGCGGTCGGGGTCCAGGACGCGGTCCCAGTCCGGCCGTACCGTCCGGCCCAGGCCGTCGCACCGCGGGCACATGCCCGACGGGTCGTTGAACGAGTACGCCGTCGCCGGACCGGCGCTCGGGGTGCCGTGCCGGGAGAACAGCACCCGCATCACCGAGTAGATGTCGGTCATCGTGCCGACCGTGGACCGGGAGTGCCCCCCGATCGGCCGCTGGTCGACGACGATGGCCGGCGTGAGGTCCTCCAGCGCGTCGGCGTGCGGCCGCTCGTACTTGGGCAGCCGGTTGCGCACGAACCAGGTGAACGTCTCGTTCAGCTGGCGCTGCGACTCGACCGCGATCGTGTCGAAGACGACGGACGACTTTCCCGATCCCGAAACACCGGTGAACACGGTCAGCCGGCCTTTCGGGATGCGGAGGGTGACGTCCTTGAGGTTGTTCTCCCGGGCTCGGGTGAGGGTGATGAATTCGGGCATGCACCCGACGCTAGGCGGGATACCCGACAGCTTCTGGCGTGATTTCCTGGAGTTCTCCGTCCAACAGCAGCCAGCGCGTGATGCCGATCGACCGCAGGAACGGCAGGTCGTGGCCGGCCACGATCAGCGCCCCCTCGTACGACTCCAGGGCCGTGGTGAGCTGCCGTACGCTCGCCATGTCCAGGTTGTTCGTCGGCTCGTCCAGCATCAGCAGCTGCGGTGCCGGCTCCGCCAGCATCAGCGCGGCCAGCGCCGCCCGGAAACGTTCGCCGCCGGACAGCGTCGCCGCCGTCTGGTCGGCGCGGCCACCCCGGAACAGGAAGCGGGCCAGCCGTGCCCGGATCCGGTTGTTGGTGGCGCCCGGTGCGAACCGGGCCACGTTCTCGGCGACGGTCAGCTCGCCGTCGAGCACGTCCAGCCGCTGCGGCAGGAAGCGGAGCGGGACGTACGCCTTCGCCTCGCCCGACACCGGCTCCAGTTCTCCGGCGATCGTCCGCAGCAGCGTGGTCTTGCCCGCGCCGTTGCGCCCGATCAGCGCGATCCGCTCCGGACCGCGCAGGTCGAAACCGCCCGCCACGCGTGCGCCGTACGCCAACTCCAGGTCCTGGAGCGTGAGCACGGTACGGCCCGGAGGTACGGCCGTGTACGGCAGGTCGACGCGGATCTCGTCGTCGTCCCGTACGGCCTCCGCCGCCTCGTCGAGCCGGCCCTTGGCCTCGGCGAGCTTCTCCTCGTGCATGATGCGGTGCTTGCCCGCGGAGACCTGGGCCTCCCGCTTGCGCGCTCCCATGACGATCTTCGGCTCGCGCTTCTGGTCCCACATCTTCTGGCCGTACCGCTTGCGGCGGGCCAACTTGGCCTGGGCGTCGATCAGTTCACGCTTCTGCTTCTTCAGATCGGCCTCGGCGACCCGCACCATCCGCTCCGCCGCCTCCTGTTCGGTGGCGAGCGCCTCCTCGTAGCCGGAGTAGTTGCCGCCGTACCAGGTGATCTCGCCGGAGCGCAGATCGGCGATCTGGTCGACCAGTTCCAGGAGTTCGCGGTCGTGGCTGACGACGACCATGACCCCCGGCCAGGCCGCCACGGCCGCGTACAACCGCCTGCGCGCGTACAGGTCGAGGTTGTTGGTCGGCTCGTCGAGCAGCAGGACGTCCGGCCGGCTCAGCAGCAGGGCGGCCAGTCGCAGCAGCACCGACTCACCGCCCGAGACCTCGCCGATGGTGCGGTCCAACTCGACGTGGCCGAGCCCGAGTTCGCCGAGCGTGGCGAGGGCTCGTTCCTCCACGTCCCAGTCGTCGCCGACCGTCTCGAAGTGCTCCTCGGCCACGTCCCCCGCCTCGATGGCGTGCAGCGCGACCCGCTGTGCGGCGATGCCGAGCGCCTCGTCGACGCGCAGCGCGGTGTCGAGCGTGACGCTCTGCGGGAGGTAGCCGACCTCGCCGGCCACGCGGACGGTGCCGTCGGCCGGAGTGAGTTCTCCGGCGATCAGCTTCAACAAAGTTGATTTTCCTGAACCGTTGACGCCGACGAGCCCGGTCCGGCCGGGGCCGAAGGCGACGTCGAGGTCCTCGAAGACGGGGGTGCCGTCGGACCAGGTGAAGGACAGGGACGTACAGGTGATGGAAGCAGGCATGCGGGCCTCCGCGGTTGCTCGACGTGATCAGGGGCAAACGCGTATCGAGACACCGGCGACCAACGGGGGAGAAGCCTCGGGGCATGAGAAAAGCCCTGCTCCGGAGGACGGCTCGAACGCCGAGGTCGCACGCGGCGCACACACCTCGCGGGTGTGACGCGGTGTCTCAGGACCTCAGACGAGCAACGTCCTTCTCCAATCGACGGCAACAGGACCGCTGTACACCGTAGGAGCCGCCTCTGGGGCTGTCAACGCATTAACGTGAGCCCCCCTCACCACGCCAAGGAGGCCCCGTGCCCAACGGCTCGCTCTCGCTGCCGGCCCGGCTCTACCTGCTGGCCTGGGACACCGCGAGGCAGGAGGCAACGGACGCCGCCGGCCTGCACCACCTGGTCCGGGCCGGCGCGCTCACCGAACTGGTCCGGCGCGGCCTGCTCACCGACGAGGACGGCATCGCCACGCCGGTGGACCTGGACGCCCTCACCGGGGACGCCGTCCTGGACGGGTTGCTGGAGCTCGTCCGGGAGTCCCGCCCGCACCGGTGGCGGGCCTGGGTGACGCTGCGGGCACGGGCCACCCAGGACGCCGTACGGGAGCAGCTGACCGCCGAGGGTTACCTGCGCGCGGAGAAGAGCCGGGTCCTCGGGGTCTTCCCGACCGTGGAGTACGTCCTGGAGCGCGTCGCCGACGTGCGGGCGTTGCAGGAGGAGGCGCGCCGGGTTCTCCGGGGTCCGGTGCCGGTCGCGGAGGTCTCCGACCGGGACGCGGCCGTCGTGGCCTTGGCCGCCGCGGCCGAGCTGCGCACGCTGCTGCCGGGCAAGGACCGCACAGGCCGCAGGCAGCGGCTGGAGGAGCTGACCGAGCGGAGCGGGGCGGCCTCGCCCGTGCTGCGGAGGGTCCTCCCCGAAGTGCTGATGGCGGTGTCCGTACCTGCCGCTGGCTGAGCCCGCCCGTCGATGTCGGATTCCTGCCAGCCGGCGGCCGGTCACGGCTGGTTGGGAGAACCGCATGACGGACCAGGACGCCCTGCGCGAGCGCGCCCTCGCCTTGCGCTCCCTGCACGTTCCGGAGAGCCCGCTCCTCCTGCCGAACGCCTGGGACACCGTGAGCGCCCGTCTCGTGGAGGATGCGGGCGCCGCCGCGGTGGCGACCACGAGCGCCGGGCTCGCCTGGACTCTGGGCGCGGCGGACGGCGACCGGATGGAGGGCGACCGCGCCCTCGACGCGGTGGCGCGCATCGCCGCCGCGGTCGACGTGCCCGTCAGCGCGGACATCGAGAGCGGCTACGCGAAGGACCCGGAGGGCGTCGCCGACACCGTCCGGGCGGTGCTCGCGGCGGTGCGGTCGGGGTGAACATCGAGGACGCGCTGTATGAGGTCGGGGGAGACCCGCTGCGGCCGGTCGCCGAGCAGGCGAGCGAAGCGAGATGGGGGTCCCCCCGGACGGAGTCTGGGGGAGGATCGCCGCCGCCCGCGAGGCCGCCGACGCTGAGGGGGTGCCGCTGTTCGTCAACGCCCGTATCGACACGCTCCTGCGCGGCGCCGGGGGAGTGGACCTCACCCTGGAGCGGGCCGCCGCCTTCCTCGCCGCGGGCGCCGACGGGATCTTCGTCCCCGGGGCCGTCGACCCGGGGACGGTGAAGCTGCTCGTCGACGGCGTCGACGGACCGTTCAACGTCATGACCGGTCCCGGCGCACCGCCGGTCGCCGAGCTGGCCGCACTCGGCGATGGGGGTGCCTCCCGCTCGAGCGAAGTCGGGAGTGGGGGAGCGCGTGAGCGTCGGCTCGGGCATCACCCAGACCGCGCACGCCCTGGTCCGCCGCGCCGCGCGGGAGCTGCTGGGCGCGGGGACGTACGAGTCGCTGCTGGGGCCGGCGCTTTGGCGGAACTTCAGCAGGCGTCCCGCATCAGCTCCGCCAGGTCGTGGTCCAGGTCGAGCTGGAGGTGCTCCAGGCCGACGGGCACCAGCTCGCCGGTCGCCTGGAGGAACCGCCGCAGCTCGCCCGTGCGGACGTGCACGACGGCGGTGCCCTCCGGAGCGTGGAACTCCAGGACGGTGCGGTCGTAGCCGTACGGCCGCACCCGCACGTCGCCGTGGCCCTCGGGCTCTTCCAGGCCGGCCGTGAGCAGTTCGCGGCTGAAGGTCCAGCAGACCTCCACGCCCTCCAGCGTGGCCGGGGCCGGGAAGGTCATGCGGACGGCGAACGGGTCACGCCGGTCGTAATGCAGCGTGGCGGGAATGCTCGGCATCCGCGGCGCGGCGGCGACGAGACGGGCCTCGACGGGATGCTCGATGACGATGGACAACGCCTTGCTCCCTTGTGACGGCGGGACGGACTTCCGGAGATGAGGCCGGGCACTGGAAGAGACGACGGAATCAGCCAATCCGTGCGCACGAATGTCGAGTGACCTCTGTCACGGCGTTCATTCACTGAAGTGGCGTAGCTCTCCTCCCGGGATCCGAAAGGCACTTGTGGCGAGCGAGGCACCGGTCCCAGCACGGTCGAGGGCATCTGGACGGCACCGGGGCGGTGGGCTAGCTTCGCCCGCCATGAGGCGCTTGGGGAACACGCGACGGACGAGACGACGGACGAGACGTACGAGCCGGACCATTGCCGCGGGGGCCGCCTGTACGGCCGCGCTGGCCGTCCTGACCGCCGTACCGGCACAGGCGGCGCACGGACCGCGACACCGGACGCCGCACTGGGAGCTCAAGGACAGCGGCAGCCCGGACGTGCGGTTCCGGGGCCTCGCGGCCGTCAGCCGGAACACCGCGTGGGTCGCGGGCACCCGGGGCACCGTCCTGCGCACCACCGACGGCGGCGCGAGCTGGCGGAACGTCTCCCCGCCGGGCGCCGCCGAACTGCAGTTCCGCGACATCGAGGCGTTCGACGCGCGGCGCGCCGTCGTGCTGGCCATCGGCGAGGGCGAGGCGTCCCGCGTCTACCGCACCGACGACGGCGGCGAAACCTGGACCGAGTCCTTCCGCAACACCGACGCGCGGGCCTTCTACGACTGCCTCACCTTCTTCGACCGCCGCCACGGCCTCGCGATGAGCGACCCGGTGGACGGGAAGTTCCGCATCCTGTCCACCGGCGACGGCGGCCGTACCTGGAAGGTGCTGCCGAGCGAGGGCATGCCGGCCGCGCAGGACGGCGAGGCGGGGTTCGCCGCCGGCGGCCAGTGCCTGGTCTCGTCCGGCCCCAAGGATGTCTGGCTGGCCACCGGAGGGGCCGCACGCGCGCGCGTGCTGCACTCCGCCGACCGGGGGCTGACCTGGACGGCCTCCGACACGCCGATCCCGGCCGGTGATCCGGCCCGTGGCGTCTTCGCGCTCGCCTTCCGCGACCGCACGCACGGCCTCGCGGTCGGCGGCGACTACCGCGCGGACCAGACCTCGCCGCAACCCGCGGCACGCACCGCCGACGGTGGCCGCGGCTGGCAGCCCGCCGCCGAGCCGC
The DNA here is from genome assembly GCF_040295365.1 of Streptomyces sp. NPDC002838. Classification (NCBI taxonomy): domain Bacteria; kingdom Bacillati; phylum Actinomycetota; class Actinomycetes; order Kitasatosporales; family Streptomycetaceae; genus Streptomyces; species Streptomyces sp. NPDC002838. Next base: position 22,264 of record NZ_JBEOVF010000026.1, read on the forward strand.
CGCCCGCCTACCGATCCGGCGTGGCCTGGCTCCCGTACAGCCGGACGGCCGCCCTCGCGGTGGGTCCCACCGGCACGGATCTGACGACGGACGGCGGCCGAACCTGGCGGACGGTGGACACCGGCTCGTACGACACCGTGGACTGCGCGCCGGACCTTGGCTGCTGGGCGTCCGGCGAGCAGGGGCGGGTGGCTCGCCTGGAAAGCTGAGAACTTCCGCGGAGCGGACAGCGTGCGGTATGCCGCATTCGCCGGAATCCGGGTACCCGTTCACCGAACGTGAGAGGAGTGAGCGGACATGCCACGTGGTTCCGGCTCCAAGAGAGAGCGCCAGTACGGGCACATCAAGAAGAGCGCCGAGGACCGCGGCGAGAGCACCGGCCGCGCCAAGGAGATCGCGGCGCGGACGGTCAACAAGGAACGCGCCCGGTCCGGCGAGTCGAAGAGCGCCGGCCGCACCTCGACCAAGGACATGTCGTCCGGCCGGCGGGGCGGCCAGCGGTCCGGCAAGGGATCCCAGGGGCCCACCTACGACCAGCTCTACGAGGAGGCCAAGCGGCGCGGCATTCAGGGCCGTTCGGACATGAACAAGAGCCAGCTGCAGCGCGCGCTGGGCGGAAAGAGCTGACCGCTCAGCCGGCGGTCTCCCGGTATTGCTCTGTTGACTGCACCATCCTCGCCTCGTTGGTCACGGCGTAACAGGCCGCGATTAGGGAGCAAGCGATGGGTGTACGCGATGAGTTGATGGAGGGCCGACAGGCCATCCCTCGCGTTGGACGAGTGGTGGAGGTGAACCGGGCACATCCGCCGTACGCGATGCTCGATGTGACGGGGGCCGAGGTCGAGCCGGTCACCGCGTTTCTGCGGGACCTGGCGCTTGGGGATTCCAGCCCGCTGACCTGCCGCAGCTACGGCTACGGGATGCTGCGGTGGTTCCGCTTGCTGTGGTTGCTGGGCACCGGGTGGGAGCGGGCGACGGAGTCGGAGGTCGCGGTGCTGACGGGTTGGCTTCGCTCGGCCGCCAACCCGCAGCGTCAGCGGCACCGGGCCGATGCTGCGGTGGCCGGGGCGGTCAATCTCCGCACGGGCAAGGCATCCCTGTGCGCCGGGTACGCGCCGCGCACCATCAATCATGCTCTGGCGGTGATCAGCGGGTTCTACGAGTTCCACGCCCATCACGGCCGCGGCCCGGTCGTCAACCCGGTGCCGCACTCGGCTCAGCGGCGCCGCACACTGGGGCACCGCAGTCCGCTGGAACCTACCCCGGTGGTGGGCCGGGCCCGGCTGCGGCAGCGAGTGTCCGACCGGTCGCCGCGGTCGATTCCCGACCGGCTGTGGGACGAACTGTTCACCGCGATGAACTGCGACCGGGACCGGGCACTGCTGGAGATCTTCGTCTCCAGCGGTGCACGCGCCAAGGAACTCCTCGGCATCACCGTCGGCGACATCGACTGGTCCGGTCAGCGGATCTATGTGATCACCAAGGGCACCCGGGCCAGGGAAGCGGTCCCGGTCTCCCCGCAGGGCTTGTTCCGCCTGGCCCTCTACCTCGACGCGGCCGGCACACCCGCCGATGGCGGACCACTCTGGAGGGCCCGCCGAGGCCCCGACCGTCCGCTGACCTACTGGGCCAAGCGCCGAGTCATGCAGCGGGCAAACTCCCTGCTGGGAACGAACTGGTCCCTGCACGATCTTCGGCACACCGCCGCCTACCGCATGGCCAACGGCGGAAAACTCACGCTGCCCGAGGTCCAGACGATCATGCGGCACGCCGACATCCAGACCACCAACCGCTATCTGGCCGTCCACATCGAGGAACTCTTCGACAAACTCACCGAGCACTACGCCACGCCCCGACCGGCCAGGCACTACCCCGCGGGCTACGCCGCCGCGGACCTCGAGGCGGTGTTCGGTGCCTGACCTCGCCCGGCCCACCACCGGAGTCAGCCGCCGCCACACCCACGCCGTCGACAAGCGGGCCTTTGCCAGCAGCTCCGCCTCCCAGCCAGATCGAGGCCCGACCGGCCTTGGCGACCACCGTGCCGCGCCTCTTCGGGGATCTGTCCGCCGCCACGCCACAGCTCATCGGCCAACTCGCTTACGACGCCTCGCCGGCAGCCTCCGCACGGACCGCCGAACAGCACCGGGCCTCCACCCGGCGCGTCCTGTCCTACCTGGGCGGGTTCGAGGGCAGCACCTGGCAACAGCGCTGGGATGCCAGCCCCCTCGGCCGCGGCGAGATCACCGCCGCTGAACTGGGCACCAACCGGACCGGGCAGAAGTACAGCGTCGGGATCAGGGCGCTGTTTTGCCTCCGCGTCGTCCAGCCGACGCTGCTGGTAATGAAGAAGCACAACTTCAACGGATTCCCCGACCAGTTCATCGCTGCCCAGAACGACCGCCTGCTGGAGAAGTACGCCGCCCGGGTCGCTCACCATGACTTCTCCTGGCCCCACAAACGCGAAGCGCTCTTCGACGTGTGCTGCCTGATGGCGGTCCAAGGTATTGGCTTCGCCGACCTAAGCCCGGCGGCCCTGCTCCACCACGCCCACGCCTCACGCACGGCGAAGGCTGTTCTGCGGCCCGGTAAAAGGGACGCCAACGTGTTCGCCGGGCACGCTGCCTGGAATGTTTTGCACGGGATGGGCCACTTCCCGCCCAGCACACCCGGCACCCTGCGTCAGGCCCTGCACCGCGGCCAGCTCACGCTCGAGGAACTCGTCGACCGCCACACCATCCGCAACCAGGGCGTCCGCCGGCTCCTGCTCGACTACTTCCACCGCCGCAAGTCCGACACCACTACGCCTCCCTGGTCAACCTTGTCCGCAACGTCGCCCACCACTTCTGGGCCCGCATCGAAGAGATCAACCCCGGGCAAGCCGATCTGAACATTCCGGCCGACGTCTACAGCGCCTGGCGCCGGCAGATCGGCGTCCGCCACGACGGCAAGCCCCGTATCGGGGTCGACACCGTCGTCATCGCCGTCCGCAGCTTCTACTACGACCTGCACACCTGGGCCGCCGACGAACCCGAACGGTGGGCTCCGTGGGTTGCCTCATGCCCGGTCCCGCCCAGCGAACTGCGCGGACTGGCCAAGCGTCGGCGCCGGATCAACGAGCGGTCTGCCGACCGCACCCGTCTGCGACAACCACTCCTGCCGCTCCTCGTCCGACATGTCGAGGAGCGCTACGACCGTGCCCGCACGCTCCTAGAACACGCCTCAGCAGCCGCCACCAACACGCCGTTCACCCACGGCGGCCGCACCTACCGCCGCGTCCTGACCGAGGAAGACCTCGCCCCCGCCCGCGGCGGCCACCGCACACCCGTCCGCGTCCGGGACGACACCGGACAACTGGTCCACATCGAAGCAGAGGAAGAGACAGCCTTCTGGGACTGGGCTGCGGTGGAAACCCTGCGTCACTCAGGCGCCCGCATCGAGGAGATGTGCGAGGTCAGCCACCTCAGCATCCGTCACTACCAGCGCAACAGCGGCGAGATGGTCGCCCTCCTGGTCATCAGCCCGTCCAAGACCGACCGCGAGCGCGTCATCCCGATGTCCGCCGAACTGTTCCACGTCATCGCATCCGTCATCCGACGGCACACCCGCGACGGCAGGCCGGTCCCGATGCTGCGCCGCTTCGACCTACACGACAAAGTCTGGAGCCCGCCAATGCCGTTCCTGTTCCAGCGCAAGATCGGCTCCACTCGCAGCGTGATCAGTCCCGTGACCGTCCTCAACATGCTCGCGCGACGCTGCACGGACCTCGCTGAACAGCATCCCGCGTTCCGCTCGGTCAAGTTCACCCCACACGACTTCCGCCGCATCTTCACCACCGAGCTCGTCAACAGCGGACTGCCCATCCACATCGGCGCCACCTTGCTCGGCCACCTCAACATCCAGACCACCCGCGGGTACGTCGCCGTGTTCGACGAAGACGTCATCCGCCACTACGTCGCCCATCTCAACGAACGCCGCCAGCTCCGCCCCGACCACGAATACCTCGATACCACCAGTGACGAGTGGGATGAATTCGAAGAGCACTTCGACAAGCGCAAGGTCGAACTCGGTGCCTGCGGACGCCCCTACGGCACCCCATGCCAGCACGAACACGCCTGCATCCGCTGTCCGATGCTCCAGGTCAGCCCGAAAATGATCAGCCGACTCGACGAACTCGAAACGGACCTCATCAACCGCCGCGCTCAGGCCGAAGCCGAAGGATGGCGCGGCGAAATCGAAGGCATCGACCTGACCCTCACCCTCCTGCAAACCAAGAGAGACGAGGCCAGGCGGCGCCTTCATCGCCCCATCGTCAATCTTGGCATTCCTCTCCCACGCACCACCGCAACATCGCAGGAGGCCACACCATGACCCCCTCCGCGTCCCTGGCCGAAGCCAGCAGTTCTGCCGTTGGCAGGCCCCTGCTTAGCGGGAGGCTTGCGCTCACGAAGTTCTGCAGCTACAGCAACGTCGCCAAAGTCAATGGCTTTCGCTCTTGCACCTATCCAATCTGCTCCACGGCAAAGGTGAAGGGCGCTTTACTGAGGGCTCGCTCGTAGGCATCAGGTACGCCGAGCTCGGCCAGAAGCCGAGCTCGCATGACCCACAGCAAAACCTCGCCATGCCAGTGGAGAGCGACTGGAGCGAGGGGGCTTTTGCCGCCACCGTGAGAAAGTGCCGATCGCGCCGAAGCAACCGATTTGGCGAACTGAGGGTCCTGCTCCAGGATGGCTTCGCCCATCTTGCCAGTGGAGTCGACTACCTCCTTGACCCGCTGCTTCAGCGGCTTATCGTTGCGCCCCAGGAGCACCGACTTGGCCCAGCCAAGGGTCTCCTCTTCGAGGCCAGCTTGGCCAAACGTCTTGATCACCGCAGCCACTCGCCGCTTGTGCTGCTCTTTCGTCACATCCGTGCTGTCATACAAATCCTTGTCCTGGTGAAGGGCTTCCAGGGCTTGAAAGATGGAGACAAACCTATGCTCTGAGTAAGTGAAAGGGGCGAAAAATGGGGTCAGCAGTGGAAGCAGTACGGCTTTAAACCGTCGACGAAAATGGAACCATGAGGTTACGAGTTCGGCGAGGTCGATTGAGCTGTCGCTGCCCAGGAGCAACGTTGGGGCAGCGTAGTTGCGGATCGAGCCGGTTGTTTTCTTCGGCCGGAGGGTGTCAAAGTACGCTTCACACAGTGGGCGCTTTTCGCCAACGGCCGGGCGCAAGTAGAAGGAATTCATCGCCAGCGGTCGCCCCAACGCCAGAATCATGAGGTCATGCAGTGGCCTCACTTGCTCGGCCAACATGCTCTGCCAGTCCATCGGCGTCTCCGTGCTGACAGTGAACATGCAGTACTGATCGAGATGCACACTGTCCTCACTGACTCTCCCGTGCGCCCCCAAAATGACCTTCACAGTGGAGTCGCCAGTTTCGGCCTGCATCAACTCTGCAGTCTGCGTAGACAAGGAGATGTCTCTTCCTTGCCGCTTCGTAAATGGTGGTGAATCCATCCAGTCGGCCAGGTGATCAATTTCGAATCGAGCCTCGGAGAAATCGGCCCGCGAGACGTGGCCGCCAATCAGGGCCAGTTCTGGCCGATAGGTTTCCTCCTCGGCTGGAAGGTCTGGCAGGTAACCACCACGAGCGTTGATCAGACTGATGTCGCGCCGATCCCGCAAAGTTCCGAAGACCAAAGGCTCAGTTACCCAGACGAGCTCCAGCGGTGTCAGTCCACCGGGCTCCAGTGCTTCGACGGCGTGAAGTGATCCGTAGGTGGTGAGTTTCAGCCATCCGGATCAAAGATCAGCTTGCCAACGACGGCTTCTGCCTGCCGGCCCGGCAGCCACCACATACCTTCGGCATCGAAAAAGTCCATACCCCATGTTCCACCCGCGGAGGGGCCTTAGCTTAGTACTGCGGCGGAAGATGTTTGAGTGACCGCCAGACGCTCGCACTACCGGCGGCGAGACGAGCCGGTCGGATGATGCCGGCGCCACGCCCGTCGCCGCGGTGTCAGGCGGCCCCCTCGCCGAAGTGGGCCTCGGCCACGGTCTCGCAGTCCTCGGCAAAGGTGATCTCGGCGGTCACACGCTCACCGGCCAACACCCGGGGCAGCCACAGCCGGGCATCGTCCCACATCTTCGTCAACGGCAACTCGTTGAAGGAAAACCACTCCGGAGCGATCTCATCGGACTCCACGGCCTGGCCGCTGAACTGGTCGGCGCCGAACACCGACACCATCGAGTCCCACTTCGAGCGCGCGGGGAAGCGGAACGTCACGAGACCGAGCTCACGCAGTTGCGAAGGATCGACCCGGATGCTCGACTCCTCCGCGACCTCCCGCACCACCGCCTGCGCAGGAGACTCACCGGGCTCGACATGACCGCCCAACCCAACGATCTTTCCAGCACCGAAACCAGTCTTCTTCACCCCCAGCAGCACCTCAGGCCCCGCGGCCGACTCTCGGGTCAGGTAACACAGGCACATCGACGTCAAACTCATCGCACCAGTATCAACGACCGACCTGAACCCACCCTGCCGACCGTCACACCCACATCTTCCGCCGCAGTGTCAGCCAGCCTCTGGTAGCGCTCCTCACAACTGCTACTTGCCCGTGTGGACCCGTCCACACTGTCGTAAGGGCCAGCGACGGCGGCCCCGAGCCGCCGCACCGCGCGAGTGAGCGCGTACACAAAGCGGCGAGCGAGGCACTCGTTCAGGTGAAGTGCAGATAAGCACCGACTGCTGGAAGGCGGCGCGCGACGCCGACACCGAGTCCAAGGAGGAGTGGTTCGCGGCCAAGCGCGCCGCCGAGCAGGATGCGGCCGTCGCCTGGACGAAGCAGTTCGACATGCCGCAGTTGGAAGGCCCGGCCAAGGCCCTGGACTGGAGCGAGCGCTCCCGCCACCAGCTAATGACGGCCGCGCACACAGCGCTCGTCGTGGAAGGGACCTGGGACGAGGCGGACTGGGCGGAACTGGAGGAGAAGGCCCGCGCCATCACCCGCGCAGGATGGTGGATCGACCAGCGCGACGCAGACGGCGCTGACCTGCTCGAACTCCTGGAGGTCGCCACCGAGGCGAACACGGGAACGGAGAACCCGTTCCGCTGATCCCCCCCGCTGAAGAGAAGCCTTCTCCAGCGCAGAACGCTCAACGCCTGTACGGCAACCGGTCTAGCTCACCTGCTGCTTGCGACGCTCCTCGGGAATAGTTTCCAGGAGGCGGTCAGCCACACCATCGGCATAATAGCTCCACAAACCAGCCTCCGTGATCAGACGGCGATATCGAGTGAAGTCAGCTTCGGGGTTCGCGGAGATCAGGCCCTCAAGGCGCTTCAATGTCAGATGGACCTCGCGCGCTTGACGTAGCGCAAGATGGAGCTTCTCACGCAGGTGATCTTCAGGGCTCGGGTATGTAGGCGGCGGCGTAAGATCGAAAACAGCGCGATCACCCTCTGTCAACGCCCCATTGATTATTAGCGGGATGAATGAGCAGTCTCTGTGGTGTTGTTGAAGGGCTTCCATTACTTTCAGGTGGTCATCCCTGAATTCCGTGCTGATCCATACAGCGTGACTGGCTTCCACTTCTGCGGCACAGGTGATCAGACGTCCGAGATGGTCCGCGTCCGTACGTTCCAGCTGGTTCTCGATGACCACAAAGCGTTCGCGATCACCTACTTGAGTCTTGGCAAGAATGTCGATGCGATAGCCGGCAACCTTCTGCTCTGTGCCCACGAGCGTGAGTGGGTTTTCGAACCAAGCTGCGCGCTGCACGATCCCCAGCCGCCGGGCGAGCCAGGGGGTAAAGTCAGCCGCCTCGTGCCCGAAGTAGGTTCGTATGTTTTCGACGGTACGGAGCCACTGAGCACGTCTCTCGTCGGTTCCGTCCGGTTCGATAGCGTCAACTACCGCTGGTTCTACAGGAGTTGTCTGCTCGGCCTCTGCCTCATCCGGGAGAAGGTAGTCACTGGAGTCAAGCTCGGCGTGGGCAGCGGCGAAGGACTGACCCAGCATGGTCCAGTCAAGTGCGGGGGAAGTATCGGTGGTCATGCTGCAGAACGCTAGCCGTTGCCACTGACAATGCCCGCTGGAGCTCCGTAGAACGATGCCCTGGCTCGCCGACAGCGAAGTGTTCGAGCTATCAAGCCGCGCCGCCGTACCGGGCAGGCTGGTGGCTCTGTCCGCAACCGCTCGGCGACTGCTCACCACCCGCCCCGCACCGCCGTCCACGCCCCGGGCCGCGGCGGCACAACACTGATCTCGCGGATAAGGAATCGTCTCTGTCCGACCACCAGGGCTATTGCATGATCGAGATATGTCCGGGTTCGTCATGTGAGTCCGAGGGTCCGCAGGGGCCGGCGGTAGTCGCGACTTGCGTGGCGGAGGGCGGCGGCGATGTTGGTCTGGCCGTCCTGGCGTAGAACGCTGATGGCGAGGTTGCGCAAGGAGGCCATTGCGCGGGGCAGGGTGCCGGTGCGGACCTTGGAGTCGTCCTCGCGGAAGCTGCGGTCCCGCACGTGGTGCAGGAGGTTCTCGATGCCCCAGTGGCCTCTGATCCAGGTGGCGAGTTCGGCGCAGGTGGCGTCGAAGACGCTCAGGCTCGTGATCAGGTAGACGCGCTCCATGGTCAGCTTGCCGGCGCTCAGATCGCGGCGCCAGCGCACGACTTGGATCGCCTGACGGGCCCCGGGGTAGTCGATCGCCTCGGGACCGTTCGGCTCACCCGATGGCTGCGCGCCCGCGGCGTCCGCAGCCCCGAGGAGCTCGCGAGGAAGGCGGTGGAGGCCGCAGAGCGGCAGCACACCGCCGTTCCCGGCGAGGCTGTGATCGCCCAACTCGTTCGGACGCTCGCCCAGGAGGTCCGGGCTCTGAACGAGAAGGTCGCCGAGGTCGACCGGCTCATCGAGGCCCGATTCCGCGCGCACGAACTGGCCGAGATCGTGGCCAGCATGCCCGGCATTGGCCCGCTGCTGGGCGCCGAGTTCCTTGCCGCGATCGGCCCCGACCTTGCGGGCTTCGCCGGCCCGGACGGGCTGGCAGCATTCGCCGGCCTGGCGCCGGCACCGAATGATTCCGGGAAGCGCAGTGGCAACCTGCACTGCCCCCGCCACTATCACCGGGGCCTCCAGCGCATCTTCTACGTGTCAGCCCTGACGAGCGTCCGCTACGACCCCAACTCCCGGACGTTCTACGACCGCAAGCGCGCTGAGGGGAAACGCCATGCCCAGGCCGTGATCGCCCTCGCCCGCCGCAGAGTCAACGTGCTGTGGGCCCTAATCCGGGACCGGCGCCTCTGCCAAGTCATCCCGCCGCCGCGACGTCATGTGGCGACCACCGCCGAATGCGCCAACGGTGTCCGCCGCGTGGTGTAGCAGCGATCACCTCTGCGGACACGCTCGTACCAACGCTGAGTTCAGCGGGGGTGCCTGCCGGCGGCAGGCACCCCCGCTTGAGCGCTCTGCGGGGTACAACCCCTCCCGCTCTACGCCTGTCTCCTACTTGACCTCGGTCGTGTAGACCGTGCAGGTCTCGCAGCCCTTGTGCTGGGCCTTGCGGAACTTGCCGTTCGGGCTGGTGAGCTTGACGTGGCCGTCGCTTTCGTGACGCCAGGCTCCCCACGAGTCTCCGAGCACCCGGAGCCAGGCGTGCCCCGCACATCCGTCACCGGACTTCGTACTCGACGCCCACGTCGTGTAGACATACCCCTTGTAGGTCGACCCGCAGTTCCGCACCCAGCGGATATGGTTCCCGTCGTCGCCGATGATGTCGTCTGCCACGGCATTCGTCATCGTCAGCATCAACACAGCCGTGGACGCCCCCAGCACGGTTGCTATACGCCTACGCATCCGACTTCCCTCCCGTAAGGCGGGCCCATCCGGCCCGCACCCCGACTGACTTCACGCCCTACCATGCAACGGAGCGATCATCGCGCGGCACCAGCCGTACCGGCCACACTGTTGCAGCGGAGCGCAAACAACCAGTTCAGCCAGGGGAGATGACAGCTCGCAGAATGCGTTGTGGCAAGAGAGCTCAGACTGCCTGATCGTGCTCTACAGGGGAACCTGAAACCTTGCAGGGTCATCCCGCACTACATGTTCAAGCTTCGATGGCACACGCTCATGGTTCCGTGTTACAGGACCGTGACTGTGCGCCCCACAGGGCTATTGCATGATCGAGATATGTCCGGGTTCGTCACGTGAGTCCGAGGGTCCGCAGGGGCCGGCGGTAGTCGCGACTTGCGTGGCGGAGGGCGGCGGCGATGTTGGTCTGGCTGTCCTGGCGCAGAACGCTGATGGCGAGGTTGCGCAAGGAGGCCATTGCGCGGGGCAGGGTGCCGGTGCGGACCTTGGAGTCGTCCTCGCGGAAGCTGCGGTCCCGCACGTGGTGCAGGAGGTTCTCGATGCCCCAGTGGCCTCTGATCCAGGTGGCGAGTTCGGCGCAGGTGGCGTCGAAGACGCTCAGGCTCGTGATCAGGTAGACGCGCTCCATGGTCAGCTTGCCGGCGCTCAGATCGCGGCGCCAGCGCACGACTTGGATCGCCTGACGGGCCCCGGGGTAGTCGATATGGCGGAGCACTGCGACCTTGAGCCGGCGGATCTCGTCGCGGTGATGGGCGCGGTCGCGGGTGCGGTGCCCGAGCGAGTTCTCCCGCCAGGGCAGCCCTTTGACCTGGGCATAAAGGCCGGGGTGGTTCTTCTTGACGACAGCCACGTAGTGGGCCCCACGACCGGTCAGGTAGGCGCCGTGATGGTGCTGAGTGTGCAGGGCGTCGGCGGTCAGCACGGTGTTCTTCAGGTCCAGGGTGTCCAGCAGGGGCTGGAAGGAGGGGATTTCGTTGCTCTTGGAGGCGATCTGCCGTTGGGCCAGGACCACGCCTTGATGGTCCATCGCCGCCAGCAGCTGGATCGCCGCGGCAGTCTTGGTACGCGAGCCGCGCACCACCTTGCCGTCGACCGCGATCACCCGCCTCACCAGCTGCTTCTCCTCTGGCGAGGGTGGTGGCAGCACTCTGGCCTGCAGATACGCACTGATCGCCGCGTCCAGCGCGCCGCCGTCGACGCGTTGCAGCAGACGCCGCACCGTGGCGGCGTGCGGCACGGGCCGCAGGCCGGTGAACGGGTCGATGCCGAAGCCGAGAGTGCCCAGGACGTGCTGCGGAGCATCCGCGACCCACTCACTGATCGCGATGAGCGAGCGGGCCCCGGTCAGCACCGCCGCGACGGCCGCGCACAGTAAAGCGACCGCCGGATACCTCCGCCCCCGCACATCACGGGGATCGGGCACCAGGCGCAGGAAACGACACAGGTCAACAGCATCGCTCGGGGCAAGGGAAGTGGTCTGGGAGCCCAGTTGTTCCATGGCGGAAGGGATGGGCGATGATGTTCGGGCAGGCACGGTCTCGCTCGGTCCTCATGGGTCTCGACAACCACATGATCACCAGCACCGTGCCTGCTCTGCTGCCCCGGCACCCATGTCTCACAACGGACATGACACCACGTCACTCACGAGACCGGCGAACCAGACGAACCCCGTTCACGCAATGCCCCTGGTCCGACCACTTCCGCTTCGGTACCGATCCCGACCACGACTTCGTGGTCGCCGTTACCCCGCACACCTGGCCGACTGGTTCCTGGTCCGTGAACAGTTCGGCCCGGTCCCCGAGATCCTGCCTGTACTAGCTCCACCAGCCCGAGCAGGATGACGTCCGCGGTACCCGCCACGCCGCGCTCGACGTTCGCCGACACGGATACGAGTGAAGTGCAGAGAAGCTCCAACTCCGGTGCCGTCTTCGTGGCGGCGAACTCGGTGATGCGGTAGGCGCACACCCCGGCGGTGACGAACGGGTCGCCCGCCGCGATCTCCTCGATAGCCGCGCGGTCCTCCGCGACGGCGACGATCACGCCGCCGTCGCGGGGGTTCTTGACCCCGGACGCCAGGAAGACGCCCTTGTCGTACTGCTGGTCGAGCCATGCGATGTGCGCCTCCAGCGCGGCGTCGACGGCATTCAGCCGGGCGGTGTAGGTCAGCTCCAGTACGAACATGATCGCGAGCCTACGCGGCCCGGTGGCGGGTCGTAGGCTCGTCCCCATCATGACGACCGTACGCATTCCCGCGGGCTGGCCCGCGACCGAGGAGCAGGCCCGCGCGATCCAGGACGAGTTGCGCGAGCGGGTGGTCCTCGACGAGCCCGGACCGCCGCCGGGCACGGGACACGTGACCGGAGTCGACGTGGCCTACGACGACGAGCGGGACGTCGTCGTGGCCGCCGCCGTCGTGCTGGACGCGGCGAGTCTCGCCGTCGTCGCCGAGGCCACGGCCGTCGGCCGGATCTCCTTCCCGTACGTGCCCGGCCTGCTCGCCTTCCGCGAGATCCCCATGGTGCTCGCCGCCCTGGACGGTCTGCCCTGCCCGCCCGGCCTGGTCGTCTGCGACGGCTACGGCCGCGCCCACCCGCGCCGCTTCGGCCTCGCCAGCCACCTCGGCGTTCTCACCGGCCTGCCGACGATCGGCGTCGCCAAGAACCCGTTCACCTTCACGTACGACGACCCGGACGCCCCGCGCGGCAGTACGTCCCCCCTCCTCGCCGACACCGAGGAAGTGGGCCGCGCCCTGCGCACGCGGGACGCCGTCAAGCCGGTGTTCGTCTCCGTCGGCCACCGCGTCGATCTCGACAACGCCTGCGCCCACACGCTCGCGCTGACCCCCGAGTACCGCCTGCCGGAGACGACCCGCAGGGCGGACGCGCTGTGCCGGAGGGCACTGCGGGAGGCGACCCTCTGAGTACCTCTTCTGAGTATTGCGTCTGAGTACCTGTACGGATGTGGGGACACCGGGCAGATCGACAGGCTGGGCCCCATGACGACGCACCGTGCCCCCAAGCCCCTTGCCGACCCCGACCGGCCCGTCGAGCGCGCCGTGACGGCCGCGTTGGTTCTCGCTGTGCTCGCCGGGCTCGGCTGGATCGGCGGGATGATCTACACGGTGGTGGGATGGTCCGTGTAGGCAGGCCGGTCAGCGGCCGGCCGCGACCCGGAACGTGATCCCCGCCCGCCGCAGCCGCTCCGTCAGCGCGTCGCCCATCGCGACCGCCGTCGTGACCTGACCGGCCGTCGCCGGGAGGTCGTCGAAGGCCAGGGACAGCGCAGACTCGGCGAAGATCTTCGCCGTCTCGCCGTACCCCGGGTCGCCGCCCGCGACCTCGGTGTACACACGCCGGCCGCCGCCCTCGCCCACGAAACGGACGGAGAACCAGCTCTTCGCGCGCATCTCCGGGCCAGGCCCCTCCCCGGGCTTGAGCCGGTCGGACAACCAGCGTCGGGCGGGCGGCAGTTGGGCGGCGGCGAAGAGCGCGCCCACGGCCGCGACCCCGCCCAGCGCGACCGGCAGGCGCCGTACCGCCGCGTACTCGCGGTAGCGGAAGTCGGGGCCGTACCGCTCCAGGGCCTGCGCGGACCGCCGGACGATCTGCGCGTCGATGGTCGGCAGGGGCAGCGCCCAGGCACCGACCTCCGGAGCGAACCGGGGCGCGCCGGTCGGCGCGGACGTCCGCCGCCCCACCGGGCGCGGCTCGTGCCGCGCCCGGTCCCGCGCGGCGGCCAGCATCCGCCGCCCCCGCGCGAACTGGTTCAGCGCCGAGGCGAACGTACCGCCCGAGAAGGTCGCGTCCGCGGTCACGAAACCGTCGACCGTGAGCGGCACCCCCTCCGGCAGCTGCCGGACCGTGAAGTACACCCCCAGGTCGTGCGGGACGGAGTCGAAGCCGCACGCGTGCACCAGCCGCGCACCCGTCTCACGCGCGCGTGCGTGGTGCCGGACGTACATCAGGTCCACGAACTCCGGCTCACCGCTGAGGTCGAGATAGTCCGCGCCGGTGTCCGCGCAGGCGGCGACCAGTTCCTCGCCGTACGTCACGTAGGGGCCCACCGTCGTGGCCACCACGCGCGCGTGCTCGGCGAGTTCGCGCAGCGAGCCCGGATCGGCCACGTCCGCCCGCAGCACCCCGATCTCCGTGCCGCCGGGCAGCCGCTCGCGCAGTGCTCGGAGCTTGTCCTCGCTGCGGCCGGCGATCGCCCAGCGCAGTCCCTCGGGTGCGTGCGCTGCGAGGTACTCCGCGGTGAGCGTCCCCACGAAGCCGGTGGCTCCGAAGAGCACGATGTCGTACGGACGGTCCGCACGGTCCGCCTTGTTCAGCCTGTTCATGTCACCTCTCGGGTCCGCCGCACGCGCCGTTGTCGGTGGCCGAGGCTAGCGTGAACGGTGCGGAGCCCGATGACGAGCCCGGAGGTGTCAGGTGGCCGTGCCCAGGAACGCGCTGAAGAAAGTGGGAGAAAGTGCGCGAGTTCGCCCTCGGGATGCCCGGTGCCACGGAGGAGTTCCCCTGGGGCGAGACCGTAAAGCGGCGGGCAGCGGAGCTGGACGCGCGCTGATCCCACCGTCTGCGGTACACCTGGACTAAGCGCTTGCTCGTCAAGTCTGGTGTCAGGTCTTGTGCCCGCTGGAACACGTTCTTAGCATCGCTGGTGTTACAGCGGTTGTGTCACACACATCTGGGGGCCGAATGGCAACGACGTCAGCGCAGGGCCCGCTCAGCGGCGTGCGCGTGGTCGAGCTGGCCGGCATCGGGCCCGGCCCGTTCGCCGCCATGCTCCTCGCCGACCTCGGCGCCGACGTCGTGCGCGTCGACCGCCCCGGCGGCTCGGGGCTCGCGATCGACCCGGAGTACGACGTCACCAACCGCAACAAGCGCTCGGTGATCGTCGACCTGAAGTCGCCCGACGGTCCGTCCCGCGTCCTCGACCTCGCCGCACGCGCCGACGTCCTGATCGAGGGCTACCGCCCCGGCGTCGCCGAGCGCCTCGGTGTCGGCCCCGAGGCCTGCCACGCCCGCAACGCCCAGCTCGTCTACGGCCGGATGACCGGCTGGGGCCAGGACGGTCCGCTGGCCCAGCGCGCCGGCCATGACATCGCGTACATCGCGCTCACCGGCACCCTCGGCATGATCGGCCAACCGGACGAGCCTCCGGCCGTACCGGCCAACCTGGTCGGCGACTACGCGGGCGGCTCCCTCTACCTCGTCGTCGGCGTCCTCGCCGCCCTCCACCACGCACGGGCGACCGGCACCGGCCAGGTCGTCGACGCCGCCATCGTCGACGGCGCCTCCCACCTCGCCGCGATGATCCACGGCATGCTCGCCGCCGGCGGCTGGCAGGACCGGCGCGGCGCCAATCTCCTCGACGGCGGCTGCCCCTACTACGGCACCTACGAGACGGCCGACGGGAAGTACATGGCGGTGGGCGCCCTGGAGCCGCAGTTCTACGACGAGCTCCTGAACCTGCTCGGCATCCCGGAACACGCCGGGGCCCGCAAGGACCTCGCCCGCTGGGACGAGCTGCGCGCCGCCGTCGCCGCCCGCTTCAAGTCCCGTACGAGGGACGAGTGGACGGCCGTCTTCGAGGGCTCCGACGCCTGCGTGGCCCCCGTCCTGTCCCTGCGGGAGGCCCCGCACCACCCGCACCTCGCCGCCCGCGGCACCTTCACCGACCATGGCGGCATCACCCAGCCCGCCCCCGCGCCCCGCTTCTCCGCGACCCCCACGGCCGTCCGCGGCGGCCCCGCCCGGCCGGGCGCCGACACAGCGGCCGTGGCGCGCGACTGGGACGTACCCGACCTCATGACGGGCCCGAACCTCATGAAAGGCGCTGAATGAAGCGGAAGATCTTCGCCCCCGAGCACGACGCGTTCCGCGACACCGTGCGCAGCTTCCTGGCCAGGGAGGTGCTGCCGTACTACGAGCAGTGGGAGAAGGACGGCATCGTCTCCCGCGAGGCCTGGCGGGCGGCGGGCAAACAGGGCCTGCTCGGACTCGCCTTGCCGGAGCAGTACGGGGGCGGCGGCACCGCCGACTTCCGCTACAGCGCCGTACTCGCCGAGGAGTTCACGCGCGCGGGCACGCCCGGAATCGCCCTCGGACTGCACAACGACATCATCGGCCCGTACCTGACCGGGCTGGCCACCGAGGAGCAGAAGCGGCGCTGGCTCCCCGGCTTCTGCGACGGCACGCTGATCACGGCCATCGCCATGACCGAGCCCGGCGCCGGATCCGATCTCCAGGGCATCCGGACCCATGCCGAGGACCGGGGCGACCACTGGCTGCTCAACGGGTCCAAGACCTTCATCTCCAACGGCATCCTCGCCGACCTGGTGATCGTGGTGGCGAGGACGACACCCGAGGGCGGCGCGCACGGCCTGTCCCTGCTCGTCGTCGAACGCGGCATGGACGGCTTCGAGCGCGGCCGCAACCTCGACAAGATCGGCCAGAAGGCGCAGGACACGGCGGAGCTGTTCTTCCACGACGTGCGCGTGCCCAAGGAGAACCTGCTCGGCGAGCTCAACGGCGGCTTCGGGCACCTGATGACGAACCTCGCCCAGGAGCGCCTGAGCATCGCCGTCTCCGCGATCGCCGCCGCCGAGCACCTGCTGGAGATCACCACCGAGTACGTCAAGGAGCGCGAGGCTTTCGGCCGGCCGCTGGCGAGCAAGCAGCACATCCGCTTCGAGATGGCCGAGATGGCCACCGAGTGCGCCGTCACCCGCGCCTTCCTCGACCGCTGCACAGAGGACCACACGAACGGCGGCCTCGACGCCGTGCACGCCTCCATGGCCAAGTGGTGGGCGACCGAACTGCAGAAGCGGGTCGCCGACCGCTGCCTCCAACTGCACGGCGGCTACGGCTACATGACCGAGTACCCCATCGCCCGTGCCTTCACCGACGGCCGCATCCAGACCATCTACGGCGGGACCACCGAGATCATGAAGGAGATCATCGGCCGTTCCCTGCTGGGCTGACCCTCCCCGAAAGGCTTTCCAAGTGAGCACCGAAGCGTACGTGTACGACGCGATCCGCACCCCGCGCGGCCGCGGCAAGGCCGGCGGCGCCCTGCACGGCACCAAGCCCATCGACCTGGTCGTCGGCCTCATCCACGAGATCCGCGACCGCTTCCCGGGCCTGGACCCGGCGGCCGTCGACGACATCGTGCTCGGCGTCGTCGGCCCGGTCGGCGACCAGGGCTCCGACATCGCCCGGATCGCCGCGATCGCCGCCGGGCTGCCGGACACCGTGGCGGGCGTGCAGGAGAACCGCTTCTGTGCCTCGGGCCTGGAGGCGGTCAACCTGGCCGCCGCCAAGGTGCGCTCGGGCTGGGAGGACCTCGTCCTCGCGGGCGGCGTCGAGTCCATGTCCCGGGTGCCGATGGCCTCGGACGGGGGCGCCTGGTTCAACGACCCGATGACCAACCTGGCCGTCAACTTCGTGCCGCAGGGCATCGGCGCCGACCTGATCGCCACCATCGAGGGCTTCTCCCGGCGGGACGTCGACGAATACGCGGCCCTCTCCCAGGAGCGCGCGGCCACGGCCTGGAAGGAGGGCCGCTTCGACCGGTCCGTCGTGCCGGTGAAGGACCACAGCGGGCTCGTCGTCCTCGACCACGACGAGCACATGCGCCCGGGCACCACCGCGGACTCCCTCGCCAAGCTGAAGCCGTCCTTCGCGGACATCGGCGAACTGGGCGGCTTCGACGCCGTGGCGCTGCAGAAGTACCACTGGGTCGAGAAGATCGACCACGTCCACCACGCGGGCAACTCCTCCGGCATCGTGGACGGCGCCTCGCTGGTCGCGATCGGCTCGCAGGAGGTCGGCCGGCGCTACGGGCTCAGCCCGCGCGCGCGGATCGTCTCCGCCGCCGTCTCCGGCTCCGAGCCCACCATCATGCTCACCGGCCCCGCGCCCGCCACCCGCAAGGCGCTGGCCAAGGCCGGGCTGACCATCGACGACATCGACCTCGTCGAGATCAACGAGGCCTTCGCGGCGGTCGTCCTGCGCTTCGTGAAGGACATGGGCCTGCCCCTGGACAAGATCAACGTCAACGGCGGCGCCATCGCGCTCGGCCACCCCCTCGGCGCGACCGGAGCGATGATCCTCGGCACGCTCGTCGACGAACTGGAGCGCCAGGACAAGCGGTACGGCCTCGCCACGCTGTGCGTGGGCGGCGGCATGGGCGTCGCGACCGTCGTCGAGCGCATCTGAACCCCGGCGGATTCAACAGACTTCTACGGAGACCCTGTCATGACACAGAGCACCACCATCCGCTGGGAACAGGACCGCACCGGCGTCGTCACCCTCGTCCTCGACGACCCCGGCCAGTCCGCCAACACCATGAACCAGGCGTTCCGCGACTCCCTGGCGGTGATCACCGACCGTCTGGAGGCCGAGAAGGACACCGTCCGGGGCATCATCTTCACCTCCGCCAAGAAGACGTTCTTCGCCGGCGGCGACCTGCGCGACCTGATCCGCGTCACGCCCGAGACCGCGCAGGAGGCCTTCGACGCGGGCATGGCCGTCAAGCGCGACCTGCGCCGCATCGAGACCCTGGGCAGGCCGGTCGTCGCGGCGATCAACGGCGCGGCCCTCGGCGGCGGTTACGAGATCGCGCTCGCCTGCCATCACCGGATCGCCCTCGACGCGCCCGGCTCGAAGATCGGCTGCCCCGAGGTCACCCTCGGCCTGCTGCCCGGAGGCGGCGGAGTCGTCCGTACCGTACGCCTGCTCGGCATCGCCGACGCGCTGCTGAAGGTCCTGCTCCAGGGCACCCAGTACAACCCGCGGCGCGCCCTGGAGAACGGCCTGGTCGACGAAGTGGTGGCCACTGAGGAGGAGCTGCTCGCCAAGGCCCGCGCCTTCATCGAGGCCAACCCCGAATCCCGGCAGCCCTGGGACAAGCCGGGGTACCGCATCCCCGGCGGTACGCCCGCCAACCCCAAGTTCGCGGCGAACCTGCCCGCCTTCCCGGCCACCCTGCGCAAGCAGACGGGCGGCGCCCCCTACCCGGCCCCGCGCAACATCCTTGCCGCGGCCGTCGAGGGCTCCCAGGTCGACTTCGAGACCGCGCAGGTCATCGAGGCGCGCTACTTCGTCGAGCTGGCCGCCGGTCAGACGTCCAAGAACATGATCCAGGCCTTCTTCTTCGACCTCCAGGCCGTCAACTCCGGCGCGAACCGCCCCAACGGCATCGAGCCGCGCCAGGTCCGCAAGGTGGCCGTCCTCGGCGCCGGGATGATGGGCGCGGGCATCGCCTACTCCTGCGCCCGCGCGGGCATCGACGTGGTCCTGAAGGATGTGTCGGCCGAGGCCGCCGCCAAGGGCAAGGGCTACTCCGAGAAGCTGTGCGCCAAGGCCGTCTCCCGCGGCCGTACGACCCAGGAGAAGGCGGACGCGCTGCTGGCCCGCATCACGCCCACGGCCGACCCGCAGGACGTGGCCGGCTGTGACGCGGTCATCGAGGCCGTCTTCGAGGACTCGGCGCTCAAGCACAAGGTGTTCCAGGAGGTCCAGCACCTCGTCGAGCCGGACGCGCTGCTGTGCTCCAACACCTCCACGCTCCCCATCACCGCGCTGGCCGAGGGCGTGGAGCGCCAGGCCGACTTCATCGGGCTGCACTTCTTCTCGCCCGTCGACAAGATGCCGCTCGTCGAGATCATCAAGGGCGAGCGCACCGGTGAGGAGGCGCTGGCCCGCGCCTTCGACCTGGTCCGGCAGATCAAGAAGACGCCGATCGTCGTCAACGACTCACGCGGCTTCTTCACCTCACGTGTCATCGGGCACTTCCTCAACGAGGGCGTCGCGATGGTCGGCGAGGGCATCGAGCCCGCGTCGGTCGAACAGGCGGCGGCCCAGGCGGGCTACCCGGCGAAGGTCCTGTCGCTGATGGACGAGCTGACGCTCACGCTCCCGCGCAAGATCCGGGCCGAGACGAGGCGAGCCGTGGAGGAGGCGGGCGGCACCTGGACGGAACACCCGGCCGAGGCCGTCATCGACCGCATGGTCGACGAGTTCGGCCGCACCGGCCGCAGCGGCGGTGCGGGCTTCTACGCGTACGGAGAGGACGGCAAGCGCGCCGGGCTGTGGCCGGGCCTGCGCGAGCACTTCACCCAGCCCGGGCACCAGATCCCCTTCAAGGACATGCAGGAACGCATGCTCTTCTCGGAGGCGCTCGACACCGTCAAGCTCCTCGAAGAGGGCGTGCTGACATCCGTCGCCGACGCCAACATCGGCTCTCTCTTCGGTATCGGCTTCCCCGGCTGGACGGGCGGCGTGCTCCAGTACATCAACGGCTACGAAGGTGGCCTGCCGGGCTTCGTGGCACGCGCGCGTGAACTCGCCGAGCGCTACGGGGAGCGGTTCACTCCGCCGACGCTGCTGGTGGAGAAGGCGGAGAAGGGGGAGACCTTCAGCGACGAGCGGTGACCGCGAGGTGCGGGCAGCGGCTGTCCGACCGGGCAGCCGCTGCCCGCGCTGGACGGGTCACCGCGGCTGAGACTCCGTCAGCCACTCGCGCAGTTCCTCCTTCAGGGACCGCTGGAAGGTCGTCAGCAGGGCCTGCACCACCAAGGGGTGCATGTGCTCGGACAGGGACCTGACGTCCCGCGCGTCGCGTTCCGACACCTCGCCGCGGAAGAGCCGCGCCAGCTCGTGGGCCGCCGCGCGCGAGTGCTCGATGAGGACCTGCCGGGACGCGAGGATCGCCTCCTGCGACAGCGGTACGTCGAGCAGCTGGACGCCGAGCCGGAGCAGACCGAGGTCGACACGGTAGGAGCCGTCGTCGACCTCGACCACGTTCATCGCGGCGAGCCGCTCCACATCGCCGTCGCTCAGCGCCCGCCCCGCCCGCCGCTCCAGCTCCTCCCGGGTCACCGTCTCCGTGGCGTCCGGCGCCCAGGACGCCACCACCGCCCGGTGGATCGCGAGGTCGTGGGCGCTGAGATCCGGCGGCAGCTGCTGGAGGTAGCGCTCGATGGCCGACAGCGTCATGCCCTGGTGCTGCAACTCCTCGATGAGCGCCAGCCGGCCCAGGTGCTGCCCGCCGTAGTGCCCCACGCGCCGCGGGCCGAGCACCGGCGGGGGCAGCAGACCCTTGGTGCCGTAGAAACGGACCGTGCGGACCGTGACACCCGCCCGCGCGGCCAGCTCGTCGATCGTGAGGGTCGGCTCGTCGGTGTCGGTCGTCATATGCAGCAGTATCGCTGTCTCACCAAAGGTGTGAAACCTCTTGGGCACCCCTTGATGACCTTGTGAGATGTCACGCTGTGTGACACGCGCCACCGCGTACGAGGCGGTTTCCCGGGGGAAGGCGTCCCCCTGGCCTGTGCAATCGGCCGCCGCCCGCAGCGACACGGCCGGGCCGCCGCCCGCGTTAACGGGCGACGCCGACTACAGGGAGGGCCCTTGGCCCGCCACACGAAGGTGCGCGCTCTACACGCAGGCACCTTTTCGGCCAAGGTTGGCGCAGACGCGTGATCACTCGCACGGATGAGCGGGTAAAGCATCGGCATGGAGCTCATTCCCGTGGAGATCGGCCCGCTGAACCCCCGGGTCCAGGACATGGTGATCGCGGCGGTCCTGTTCGCTGTCAGCTTCTTCGCCATCACGCGGCTGCTTCGCCGGGTCAACCGTGTCCTGGAGGCCCGCGGGCAGGCGACCGAGGGAGTCGCCCGACAGGCGGAGGAGGTGCGAGCCCAGGCCGAGGCCAAGCGGGAGGAAGCGCACGCCCTGCTCGCAGAGGCCCGCCATGACGCGGCCCAGATCCGGCAGCGGGCTCACGAGGAGGGCGCCGCGCTGATCGCCGCCGCGCGCGCCGACGCCGTACGCCGGCGCGACGGACTGCTCGCCGAGGCCGGCGCTCGCATCGAGGCCGAACGAGCAGCGGCGGAGGCCGAACTGCGCCCGCACGTTTCGGAGCTGGCCGCCCAGCTGGCGAGCCGTGTGGTGGGCGAGCCGATCAGCCCTCCGTCGCGAACGCCCGCAGCAGACACTCGGTGAGCCGCGCGGCGATGGCCCCTTGCGGGTCCAGACGGGGGTTGAAGATCGCGGCGTCGAATCCGATGGCTCCCGGGTCGGACAGCGCTGTCCGCAGCACGGTCTCCAGCTCCTGCCAGGTCAGCCCACCGGGCTGCCGGTAGTCGACCGCGGGCATGATGGCGTCGTCCAGGACGTCGACATCGAGGTGGATCCAGTACCCGGCGCTGACGCCGTCGCCGAGCAGGCCGACCGCGCTGTCCGCCGCCCGGGCCGCCCCGAGGACGCGCACCTCGTGGAGGTCCATCGCGGTCAACCCGTCCGGCAGCGGCTGCATCCCGGCCGCCGTGGACTCCTCCGTGTCCCGGAAGCCGAAAGCGACGACATCCTCGTCAAGCACCAGTGGCCCCCGGCCCTCCAGGTCGGCCAGCACGGTGGGTCCGTGGCCCGTGGCCAGGGCGAGCTCCATGGAGGCCACCTCGCCGACCGGTTCCGCCGCCGGCTGGTAGAAGTCGGTGTGGCCGTCGAGGAAGAGCAGACCGTGACGGCCCCTGCGGCGCAGCGCGAGCAGACTGCCGAGCAGGATGCTGCAGTCGCCGCCCAGGACCACGGGGAACCGGCCCTGGTCCAGGACCTCGCCCACGGCGTCGGCCAGCGCGCCGGAGTACGCCGCGATGCCGGCCGGGTTGAGGACCCCGGTGTCCGGGTCACGCTCCGGGTCGTAGGCGGGCGGCTCCACCCGGCCCGCCCGCACCGCCCCGAGGCCGGTGGCCAGACCGGCGTCGAGCAGCGCCTCCGGCAGCTCCTCGACCCCGGTCGGCCGCAGCCCCAGCACGGACGGTGCCTCGATGATCGCCACGTTCCGCACGTCCGACTCCCTCGTCAGCCCGGCGGCGCCGGCCGGCCCACGCATCCGGCGCACAGGCCCACCGTAAGCCGCCGGGCGGGACGAAGCGCGTCAGCGCCCGTGCTCGGCTTCGTGCGCGTGCTCATGCTCGTGCACGCCATTCGTCGCCGCGATCTTCTTCCACGACTTCGGCTGCGCGGGCGCCCCCTGCGTCCCCAGGGCCCGAGCCGAGATCGACGCGTCCTTCGCCGCGGGCGCCGCGGGCTTCGACGGCTGGAACAGCCACGTGTCGAACAGCGCGGCCAGCGGCTTCCCGGACACCTGCTCGGCATACCGCTGGAAGTCGGCGACCGACGCGTTGCCGTGCGCGTACTTCTGCGGCCAGCCCTTCAGCAGCGCGAAGAACGCCTCGTCGCCGATCTCGTTGCGCAGCGCCTGCAGGGCCAGCGCGCCCCGGTCGTACACGGCGACATGGAACTGGTTCTCCGGCCCGGGATCCCCGGGCTTCACCGTCCAGAACGGGTCGTCGGCCGGATGCGAGGCGTAGACGTGGTCGGCGAGTTCCTGCGCCGTGCCCTCGCCCTCGTGCTCGGACCACAGCCACTGCGCGTACCGCGCGAAGCCCTCGTTGACCCAGATGTCCTTCCACCCGGCGACGGACACGAGATCGCCGTACCACTGATGGGCCAACTCGTGTACGA
Source organism: Streptomyces sp. NPDC002838 (assembly GCF_040295365.1). Lineage (NCBI taxonomy): Bacteria > Bacillati > Actinomycetota > Actinomycetes > Kitasatosporales > Streptomycetaceae > Streptomyces > Streptomyces sp. NPDC002838. Next base: position 45,647 of record NZ_JBEOVF010000026.1, read on the forward strand.
CCACGGAGGTGTTCGACCCGTTCGCGAACTGCCGCGGGCTGTAGAAGGGCCGCGTCTGCGTCTCCAGCGCGTACCCGGTGGTGGTGTTCGGCACATACCCGCCGAGCGCGTTGTACGGATACGGCCCGAAGAACTCGGTCAGCCAGTCGGCGATCTCCCCGGTCCGCTCGATACTGGCCCGAGCCGCGCCGTAGCTGTCGCCCAGGTCCTTGCTGTAGGCGTTGACGACCGGAATGCCGCTCTCGGTCTTCCCGGTCGTCACGTCGAACCTTCCGACCGCCAAGGTCGCCAGATACGTGGCCTGGGGTTTGTTCGACCGCCAGCTGTAGCGGGTCCAGCCGGCCTGCGAACTCGTCGACTGGAGCGTGCCGTTGGAGATGGCCTGGTTGCCGTCGGGCACCTGTACGGACACGTCGTAGGTGGCCTTGTCGAGCGGGTGGTCGTTGCTGGGGAACCACCACCAGGCCGCCTCGGGCTCGTTCGCCGCGACCCCGCCGTCCGGCGTGCGCAGCCAGCTGGTGAAGCCGTACGCCTGCTTCGACGACGGCACCCCGCGGTAGCGCACCACGACGGTGACCTCGGTGCCCTTCGCCAGCGGCGTCTTCGGGGTGATCTCCAGCTCGTGCTCGCCCGAGGTCGCGAACGACGCCTTGGCGCCGCCCACTCGGACCTCGCTCACATCCAGCAGAAAGTCCAGATTGAACCGCGTCAGGTCCTGCGTGGTGCGGGCCAGGAGGGTCGCCGTGCCTTCCAGCTCGTCCGTTTCCGGCTGGTACTTCAGCCGGAGGTCGTAGTGGGAGACGTCGTATCCGCCGTTGCCGTAGTCCGGGTAGTAGGGGTCGCCGATGCCCGGCGCACCGGGGGAGGGACTCGCGGCCGACGCCGGGATCGCCAGCATCAAAGACGCCGCAGCCAGTGCGCCCGGCGCGATGATTCTGCGGTGCACGAAAGCTCCAAGTCGTAGGGGCACGAAGTCTGTTCGCAGCCTATTGAGTCCCTGTGTGCCCGGACGTGTCCACCGCCGCCGCTGTCACACGATCGCCATTCGGCCGTCATGAGCGAACCGCCCCAGCGACTCCACCGGCCTCATGAGCGTCCGGTTGCCCTCTTCTGCACGGGAGTTGACCGATGTACCGTCCGGCGCATGCCGACACGCATGCGCTCAACGACCTGGAGACCGCTCGCAACCGCGGCCGTCACCGCCCTCTTGGCCGCCCTCGTCACCCCGACCGTGGCCCACGGCACCCCACAGGAGAGCCGGCCCGTCCACTCGTACGAGAACGCCGTCCGCGAGGCCGTCTGGGTGGACACCCGACTCGACGGCGACGGCGACGGGACGACGGACCGCGTCGCCGTCGACATCGTCCGGCCGCGCGAACCCGCCCAACAGGGCCGCAAGGTACCCGTGATCATGGACGCCAGCCCGTACTACTCCTGCTGCGGGCGCGGCAACGAGAGCCAGAAGAAGACGTACGACGCCGACGGCGATGTCGCCCAGATGCCGCTGTTCTACGACAACTACTTCGTGCCGCGCGGCTACGCCTTCGTGGGCGTCGACCTCGCCGGCACCAACCGTTCCGACGGCTGCGTGGACGTCGGCGGCCGCTCCGACATCCAGTCCGCCAAGGCCGTCGTCGACTGGCTGAACGGGCGTGGCAAGGCCTACACGACCCGCACCGGCACCACACGCGCCAAAGCCGGCTGGACCAACGGCAAGACCGGCATGATCGGCAAGAGCTGGGACGGCACCATCGCCAACGGCGTCGCCGCCACCGGAGTCGAGGGTCTGGAGACCATCGTCCCGATCAGCGCCATCTCCACCTGGTACGACTACTACTTCTCCAAGGGCGCCCCGCTGTACAACTCGGGCCCCGACTGGCTGTCCAACTACGTCAACAGCCCCGACGCCCGCGCCAAGTGCGGCGCCGTCCAGCAGAAGCTCGTCGACGGCGCCCCGCGCACCGGCGACTGGACGCCGGTGTGGACCGAGCGCGACTACGTGAAGGCCGCGAGCAAGGTGAAGGCGAGCGTCTTCCTGGTCCACGGCATGCAGGACCTCAACGTCCGTATGCAGCACGTCGGCCCGTGGTGGGACGCCCTCGCGAAGAACGGCGTCGAGCGCAAGATCTGGCTCTCCCAGACCGGCCACGTCGACCCCTTCGACTTCCGCCGCGCGGATTGGGTCGACACGCTGCACCGCTGGTTCGACCACGAACTCCTCGGCTACGACAACGGCATCGACCGCGAGCCCATGGCCGACATCGAGCGTCACCCCGACCAGTGGGTCACCTCCACGGTCTGGCCGCCGCGCGGCACCGGCACCACCACCCTGCGCCCCGCCGAGGGCACTGAGGAGGGCGTCGGCACCCTCGGCCTGCGCAAGGGCACCGGCACCGAGACCTTCACCGACAACCCGGAGCTGAGCGAGACCGACTGGGCCGCGCACATCGACACGCCGACCCCCGAGAAGGCGGGCTTCGCCACCGGGCCGCTCACCCGCGACCTGCGCCTGTCCGGCTCCTCCAAGGTCACCGTGACCGCGACCCCGACCACCTCGACGGCCCACCTGTCCGCCGTCCTCGTCGACCTCGGTCCCGACACCATCCGCGACTACGCCGACACCTACGAGGGCATCACCACCCTCACCGACCGCACCTGCTGGGGCGTCAGCACCACCGGCGACAGCGCCTGCTTCAAGGAGACGCGGGCGAAGAACGCCGACGTCGACTACACGATCGTCAGCCGCGGCTGGGCCGACCTCGGCAACCACGCCTCCGACCTGAAGGGCGCCCCGCTCACTCCGGGCAAGCCGTACACCATCGCCCTCGACCTGGGCGCCACGGACCATGTCGTCCCGGCCGGACACCGCCTCGCGCTGATCGTCGCGGGCACCGACAAGGACCTCATCGACCCGCCGTCGACCACGCCGACGCTGAAGCTCGACCTCTCCCGTACGTCGGCACGCGTCCCGTTCGTCGGCGGTACGGCCGCCTTCGCCCGCGCGATCGCCGGGTCCGCGGCCGCCGGACCCGAGGCCACGCCCCTCGATGGAGTCCAGGCACCGCGCACCGTGCAGCGCGTGCCGGAAGGAGGCCGATGATCCGCGCCCTGACGCTCACCACAGCGGCCCTCGCCGCCTCCCTGGTCGCGGTCCCGGCCCACGCGGCCGACACCCCGCCGCGCACCGGCTTCGAGGAGTCCGACGGCGCCCGCTGGACCAGCCGGTCCGAGGAACAGGACTTCCTCGCGGCCGTCGACCGGGCGAGCTCCCGGGTCTCCGTCGCCCGCATCGGTACGACGAAACAGGACCGGCCCCTCCAACTGGTGAGGGTCGGCGCACGGCACGCCCTGAACAAAGTGTTGCTCGTGTGCGGCCAGCACGGCGACGAACCCTCGGGCCGCGAGGCCTGCCTGACCACCATCCGCGATCTGGCATACGCGAAGGACCGGCAGACCCGCCGCTTCCTGGACCGCACCACCGTGCTCGTCGTCCCCACCGCCAACCCCGACGGCCGCGCCGCCGACACCCGAGGCAACAGTGACGGCGTCGACATCAACCGCGACCACGTCGCCCTGCGGACCGCCGAGGGACGCACGCTGGCGGCGGTCATCCGCGACCAACGCCCCGACGTGGTCTACGACTTGCACGAGTACGGCGCCACACCGCCGTACTACGACAAGGATCTGTTCGACCTGTGGCCGCGCAACCTCAACACGGACGCGGCCGTCCACGACGAGGCCGAGACCCTGTCCCAGGCGTACGTACGTCCCGCCGCGCAACGAGCCGGGTACTCCACCGGCACGTACGGCATCTGGACCGACCCCGTCACCGGCGAACCGATCCGGCAGGTCGCCGGGGACGGTCAGGAACGGATCCTGCGCAACATGTCCGGCATCAAGCACTCGGTCGGCCTGCTCATCGAGAGCCGGGTGGAGCCGCTGACGGACGTCGACGAAGCGGTCAACAACCGGCGCCGGGTGAACTCCCAGCTCGCCGCGCTGAAGGGCTTGTCCGGGTTCACGGACGAACGCCGAGGGCGGATCGAGGCCGCGACGGGCAAAGCCCGGCTGGAGGGCTACGCCGACGCCGGTCCCGTCTACGTCGGCGGCGCCGACAACGACCCGCCGGAACCGGCCGAGGTGATCCAGGACCCGCCCTGCGGGTACCGGCTCACCCCCGGGCAGTACACGGAGGTGAAGGACGAACTCGCCCTGCACGGAGTGACGACCAGGGGCACCTACGTCCCGCTCCGCCAGTCCCTGCGCGCCCTCGTCCCGCTGCTCCTGGACGAGCGTGCGCCGTACCACCTCACGGCCGGTGAGCCGGTCACCGACTGCTGAACCCGCTCACGCGTCATACGTCACGCATGACGCCTGATGCGTCATGGGGAGGCGGCGGCCAGTCCCGCCGCCTCCTCCGCACAGCCCCAGGCCACCGTGATCCCGGCGCCGCCGTGACCGTAGTGGTGCACCAGCACCCGCCCGTCGGGCAGCGGTTCACGCTCCAGCCGGACCGCGTCCCGCGTCGGCCTCAGCCCCACCCGGTGGCCCAGCACCCGCGCCCCGGCGATCTCGGGCCGCAGCGCCGCACACCGCCGTACGATCGCCTCCGCCACCGCCGGATCCGGCTCCAGTGACCATGCGTCCTCGTCCGCCGAACCGCCCAGCAGCAGTCGGCCGGGCTGCGGGAAGAAGTACGCCGGCTGCCCGTCGGGGGCCGTGGAGACGACCCAGGTGCGGATGCCCGGGTTCTCCACGACGACCAGCTGCCCGCGCACGGGCCGCACCGACGCGTCCGGCACGAGTTCGCGGGCGCCGAGACCGGTGCAGTTGACCACGACCGGCGCCGGGACCTGCGCGAGGTCGGTGACCGTACGCTCCTCGATGGCCCCACCCGCTGCGAGGAACCGCTCCCGCAACCACGGCAGATGAGTCGACATGTCGATGAGCGGCAGCCGCGCCCACACCCCCGTGCCCGCGTACTCCTCGGCCGTCGTCGCCCGCAGCCCCGGCAGCCGTACGGTCGCCCAGGCATCGGCGCCGTCCAGATCCGCCTCGCCCAGTACCCCTTCGACCATGCGTACGCCGGTCACCTCGGGCCGTGCCGCCAGTTCCTCGTACACGTCCAGCGAGCGCAGCGCCCACGCACGGGCCCGCGCGACCGGTTCGATCCGGTAGGGCCACCACAGCGCCCCGGCAACCGCCGAGGTGGTCCGCTCCACGGGATCCCGCGTCCACACCCGCACCCGCCGGCCGCGCTCGGCCAGCACGACGGCCGTCGTCAGTCCGATGACGCCGCCGCCGACCACGACGACGTCGTCCGCCAGTTCGTTCTCCACGCGGGGACGTTAGCGGAATATGTCATGCCGTGCTCAGACCGGTCCCGTTCTGGGGATACTCACAGCATGTCTGCCGAGTACGCGACCTTCGGCCTGGCACCGGCGATGCGTGCCGGTGGAGTCCTCGCCAACGGTGACTTCCAGATCCACCGGGACTTCGTGGACTTCGTCGTCGACGGACGCCCGCTGCTCTTCCAGCTCTCCGACCTCGACGCCGTCTCCCCGCTCGCCTCCGACGTCCCACCCGCGATCTTCACCGCCCAGGTCCACAGCCTGCTCCTGGAGACGGAGCCGCCGCTGCCCGACGGCCGCTACGTCATCTACGGCTGCCCCGAGTGCGAGGACCTCGCGTGCGGCGCGGTCACCGCGGTGATCGAGCGCGACGGCGAGGACTTCCTCTGGCGGGACTTCGCCTGGCAGACGGACGAACAAGCCGACCTGGAGCTCAACGGCTACCACGGCATAGGGCCCTTCCGCTTCCACGGCACCCAGTACCGGGAAGCGCTGGACTCGCTGCTGAGTGGCTCCGTCGGCACACGCCGCCGTGTCCTGCTCATCGGCGCCCGGGTGGCCCTCCTCGCCAAGCTCGCCGCCGCGCTGCGCATCATCGGCATCGGCGCCGACATCACCCGCGACGCGCACGACGTCCCCGCCGACGAACTGCGCGGCTACGGCGCCGTCGCCTTCGGCCGCGCGGTCACCGAGGAGGAACGCGCCGCCGTACGCCGCTCCTTCGAACGCGCCGGCGTCGACGTGACCTACGTCGACGGCCTCGCCCCGATCGTCCCGCTCCTCGTCGCCCAGATCGAACACGCCCTGGACCGCAGCCCCGTCGAACGGCGCCGCCTCACCCGCCTGGTCGCAGCCGACGGCGAGGCGGGCGTCGAGGTCACCTCCCCGTGCCGGGTCCGCCTCACCGCGTACCGCCTCGACCGGCTCTACCGCACTCACGTCCACGAGGTCTTCGACGGCATCCTGGAACCGGGCCGCCACCGCATCGCCCTGGACGCCAAGGCGGTCAAGGGGGAGTCCTTCCTGGTGGCGCGGACCTCGGGAAGCGTGCTGGTGGAGGCGATGGCGCACTGAGAACCGGGACGCGGACCGCCGGCGCCGGCCATTAGGATCGGCGGTCTGATGACTGCCACCCTCGTCGCCAAGAACCTCGCCGCCGGGCACGGCGACCGCTCGCTGTTCACCGGGCTCGACCTCGTCGTCGCGCCCGGGGACGTCATCGGGCTGGTCGGAGCCAACGGCGCGGGCAAGTCCACGCTGCTCCGGATGCTCGCCGGACTGACCACGCCCGAGGAGGGAGAGCTGCGGCTCTCCCCGCCGACGGCGACCGTCGGCCACCTTCCGCAGGAGCCCGAACGGAGGCCCGGCGAGACCGTGCGGGAGTTCCTCGCCCGCCGCACCGGTGTCGCCGAGGCCCAGCGGGCGATGGACGAGGCGACGCAGGCCCTGGTCGACGGCGCGCCGGGCGCGGACGACGCCTACGCGACGAGCCTGGAGCGGTGGCTCGGGCTCGGCGGCGCCGACCTCGACGAGCGGGCCGAGGAGGTCGCCGACTCGCTCGGTCTGGCCGTGGACCTGGACCAGCCCATGACGTCCCTCTCGGGCGGCCAGGCGGCGCGCGCCGGTCTCGCCTCACTCCTGCTCTCCCGGTACGACGTCTTCCTGCTGGACGAGCCCACGAACGACCTCGACCTGGACGGCCTGGAACGCCTCGAACGCTTCGTGAGCGGCCTGCGCGCCGGCACGGTGGTCGTCAGCCACGACCGCGAATTCCTCACCCGCACCGTCACCAAGGTCCTCGAACTCGACCTGGCCCAGCAGCAGATCACCCTCTACGGCGGCGGCTACGAGGCCTACCTCGAAGAGCGGGAGGTCGCCCGCCGGCACGCCCGCGGCGACTACGAGGAGTACGCCGACAAGAGGGCGGCCCTCCAGGAGCGGGCGCAGATGCAGCGTTCCTGGATGGACAAGGGAGTGAAGAACGCGCGCCGCAAGGCGAGCAACGACAACGACAAGATCGGCCGCAAGTTCCGCAGCGAGGCCAGCGAGAAGCAGGCCGCGAAAGCCCGCCAGACCCAGCGCATGATCGAGCGCCTCGATGCCGTCGAGGAGCCGCGCAAGGAGTGGGAGCTGCGCATGGAGATCGCGTCGGCCCCGCGCTCGGGCGCGGTCGTCGCGACCCTGCGGGACGCCGAGGTCCGGCGCGGCGACTTCGTGCTCGGACCGGTGTCGTTGCAGATCGACTGGGCGGACCGGGTCGCGGTCACCGGAGCGAACGGCTCGGGCAAGTCCACCCTCCTCGGCACCCTGCTGGGCCGCGTGCCACTGGACGCGGGCGCCGCCGCCCTGGGCTCCGGTGTCCTGGTCGGAGAGGTCGACCAGGCGCGCAAGCTGTTCCACGGCTCGGAATCCCTGCTGGACGCCTTCTGCGCGGCGGTCCCGGACACCGAGCCGGCCGAGGTCCGCACCCTCCTCGCCAAGTTCGGCCTGAAGTCCGACCACGTCCTGCGCCCGGCGTCGTCCCTCTCCCCGGGCGAGCGCACCAGGGCGGCCCTGGCGCTGCTGCAGGGCCGGGGCGTCAACCTGCTGGTCCTCGACGAGCCCACCAACCACCTGGACCTGCCGGCGATCGAACAACTGGAGTCGGCCCTCGACGCCTACGAGGGCACCCTGCTCCTGGTCACCCACGACCGGCGCATGCTGGACGCGGTCCGGGTGACCCGCCGCCTGGAGGTGGCGGACGGCAAGGTGACTGAACGCTAGGACCCGTCCGGCGGATCAGCTCGCCGCACAGGCGCTAGGCGGAGGTCAGCCGCGCGGCCAGGCCCGGATAGTCGACGACGCATCCGTCCGCGTCGAACACGAGGTCGCTGCGGAAGTCGCCGGAGGTGAAGCGCACCAGCCCGCGCCCGAGGTGCGTGTAGGTCTGCCGGGACGGCTCCACGGTCAGCTCGGGCACGGCCACCCACGCCATCACGAACTCCCGTTCCCCGGGTGCCCGATGGAGGCCGTGCCGGAGCACGGGCATGGTGTTGGTGAGGGGACACAGACCGAGGTCGCAGTCGAGTGCGCCGTCGACCTGAGAGACCCGCTCGCCGTTGGTCGTCCAGCGGCCCTCGCCGTCGTGGCGCAGGTCCAGGACGCGGGTGCCGCGCGCGGTGGCGGCCTCCACCAGCAGCCGACGCGTCACGAAGCCGTCGGTCGTGTCGAGCGCGTACGAGATCCAGTACGGCTCCGGGGTCGTCCCGACCGCACGGCCGCGCGCCCTCAGAGCTTCGCCGTCGAACTCGATCCACGCGGTCTCGAGCCCCTTGCTCTCCGACACTTCCCAGGTGATCACACGCGAGGTCGACATATCGTCACCTTACGGGCGAAGCGGCCCGGACCCTCCGTGCCGTACCGGAGGATCCGGGCCGGGTGTCTCAGCCCCTGCCCTTCTTCTGGTCGAGCAGACCCGCCCGGCGCAGGGCGTCGGCCATCGCGCTGTTGGCGGGCGGCGGAGCCTGGCGCGAGCCGCCGCCACCGCCGCGGTTCTGCCGCTGCTGCGGCGGACGGCCGCCCCGCTGCCGACGCTCGCCGCCTCCTGTGCCCTGCTGCCGCTCCTGCGGCGCGGCCTCGTCGTCCAGCCGCAGCGTCAGCGAGATCCGCTTGCGCGGAATGTCGACGTCCAGCACCTTCACCTTGACGATGTCGCCGGGCTTCACCACGTCCCGCGGGTCCTTGACGAACGTCTTCGACATCGCGGAGACATGCACCAGGCCGTCCTGGTGGACACCCACATCGACGAACGCGCCGAAGGCCGCCACGTTCGTGACCACGCCCTCCAGGATCATCCCGGAGGACAGGTCGGAGATCTTCTCGACGCCCTCCTTGAAGGTGGCCGTCTTGAACGCGGGCCGCGGGTCGCGCCCGGGCTTCTCCAGCTCCCTGAGGATGTCGGTCACCGTCGGCAGACCGAATGTCTCGTCCACGAACTCCTGCGCCTTCAGCGAGCGCAGCACACCGGTGTTGCCGATGAGCGAGGCGACCTCCTGCCCGGACGTCTTCACCATCCGCCGCACCACCGGATACGCCTCCGGGTGCACGCTGGACGCGTCGAGCGGGTCGTCGCCCCCGCGGATGCGCAGGAAGCCCGCGCACTGCTCGTACGCCTTCGGGCCGAGCCGCGCCACGCCCTTCAGCTGTGTGCGCGACTTGAAGGGGCCGTTGGAGTCCCGGTGCGCCACGATGTTCTCGGCGAGCCCGGAGGTGATGCCGGAGACCCGGGCCAGCAGCGGGGCCGACGCCGTGTTGACGTCCACCCCCACGCCGTTCACACAGTCCTCCACCACCGCGTCCAGCGAACGCGACAGCTTCACCTCGGACAGGTCGTGCTGGTACTGGCCGACACCGATCGACTTCGGGTCGATTTTCACCAGCTCGGCCAGCGGGTCCTGGAGCCGGCGGGCGATCGACACCGCGCCGCGCAGCGACACGTCCATGTCGGGCAGCTCCTGGGAGGCGAACGCGGAGGCCGAGTACACCGAGGCACCCGCCTCGGACACCATCACCTTGGTGAGCTTCAACTCCGGGTGCTTGGTGATGAGTTCACCGGCGAGCTTGTCGGTCTCCCGGGACGCCGTGCCGTTGCCGATCGCGATCAGCTCGACCGCGTGCTCCTTCGCCAGCCGGGCCAGCTTGGCGATCGCCTCGTCCCACTTGTTGGCCGGGACGTGCGGGTAGATCACGTCCGTGGCGACGACCTTGCCGGTCGCGTCGACGACGGCGACCTTCACGCCCGTACGGAAGCCGGGGTCCAGGCCCAGCGTCGCGCGCGTGCCGGCCGGGGCGGCGAGGAGCAGGTCGCGCAGGTTCGCCGCGAACACGTTCACGGCCTCGTCCTCGGCCGCCGTACGCAGCCGCAGCCTGAGGTCGATGCCGAGGTGCACCAGGATGCGGGTGCGCCAGGCCCAGCGGACCGTGTCCTGCAGCCACTTGTCGGCCGCACGACCCCGGTCGGTGATCCCGAACCGGTGTGCCACCATCCCCTCGTACGACGAAGGACCGTCGGTCGGCTCCTCGGGCTCCAGGACCAGGTCGAGGACCTCTTCCTTCTCGCCGCGCAGCATCGCGAGGATGCGGTGCGAGGGCAGTTCGGTGAACGGCTCGGCGAAGTCGAAGTAGTCGGCGAACTTGGCGCCCGCCTCCTCCTTGCCCTCCCGCACCTTCGCCGCCAGCCGTCCGCGCACCCACATGCGCTCGCGCAGCTCGCCGATCAGGTCGGCGTCCTCCGAGAACCGCTCGGTGAGGATCGCCCGGGCGCCGTCGAGCGCGGCCTGCGGATCGGCCACGCCCTTGTCGGCGTCGACGAACGCGGCTGCCGCGGCGAGCGGTTCGACGGTCGGATCGCCGAGCAGCCCATCGGCCAGCGGCTCCAGGCCCGCCTCGCGCGCGATCTGCGCCTTGGTGCGCCGCTTGGGCTTGTACGGCAGGTAGATGTCCTCCAGGCGCGCCTTGGTCTCCGCCGCCCGGATCCGGGCCTCCAGCTCCTCGGTGAGCTTGCCCTGCTCGCGCACCGAGTCGAGGATCGCCGTCCGCCGCTCCTCCAGCTCCCGCAGATAACGCAGCCGCTCCTCGATCGTGCGCAGCTGCGCGTCGTCGAGCATCTCGGTCGCTTCCTTGCGGTAGCGGGCGATGAAGGGAACCGTGGAACCGCCGTCGAGCAGCTCCACGGCAGCCTTGACCTGCCGCTCCCGTACGCCGAGTTCCTCGGCGATCCTGCCTTCGATGGACCCTACGAGGGGTGTCGTCACGATCCCGTACCGCCTTCTCCACTGAGGTTGCGCGGCAATTGTGGCAGGTGGCACCGACAACCGGGGATCAGGGCGGCTACCGGCGGGGCGGGGGCGGCCGCATCAGACCCTGCGGCTGCGGGTCGAGCCCGAAGCGCCGCCGAAGAGCCGGGCCAGCGCCCGGAAGGGCAGCGTCACGACGGTGGCGACGGCGCCACCGATCTGGCGCAGCACGTCTGCGATTGCACGGAACACGAGTTTCCCCTTTCCTCTCCCGGCCGCGCCGGCCGGGACAGTCCGGGTACCTCGGCAACGGCCCGGCATGCGCCGTCGCATCCGGGCCGGTCATCCAGTGGCGGACCAGGAGGCCGCCGGGACCGCCGTTCAGCGTCGGCCGGCAGGTCCGCCGGGCGTGTTGTGCGGCGTCGGCCGGGGAGCCCGCCGGGGGCATGTCGTTCAGCGCCGGCCCGGGCCGTGGTCCGGGCCGGGCTCGCCGTTCAGCACCGTCCAAGAGGGGGCGCCGCGCCGCCGTTCAGCGTTTGCCGAGAAGATCCGCCGGAAAGGCGCCCGCGGCCAGCGCGGTGCGTGCGAAGCCCGTGCCGAGCTCCGTCAGACGCGCGACGCCGTCCGCGCCCAGGTGCTCGTACGGGGCCCGGTCCAGCCGATCGGTCTCCCGCTCGATCCCCTCGCGCAGCGCGACCCCCTGCTCCGTCAGCTCACCGTCCTCGCCCAGCAGCCCGCGCTCCCGCAGCCGCCCGCTCGCCGCGTCCCAGTCCTCTCGGGTCCAGCCGCGGGTGTCGCTCACCCACTTCGGTGTCATGCCCTTGCCGGTCGCCGTATGGGTCACCACCGCCTCCAGGCCGTCGAGCCCCGCGGACATCAGGGCGGCGAGATGGCCGTCGCCCCGGTGCTCGCGCAGCAATGTGGCGGCGTGCCAGTAGGCCAGGTGCGGCTCCTCGGGCACCGGCAGATCGGCGTGCGCGGAGTACAGCGGCCGGGCGCTGCGCGAGCAGGCCTCGGCGGCGCGCAGGGCGAGCCGGGCCGCCTGCGCCATCTCGGCGGACGCCAAGGCCTCCTCGCCCAGCAGGCGGCGCAGGGTCGCGTCGACGGCACGCGCGCGTGCCGCCAGGACCTGCTCGGGCGTGGCCGTGGCCCACACCGCGGGCACGTGCCGGGCCACGAGCTCGTGCTTGTAGTTGTAGAAGGCCGCCGTCACCGTGCCGGCCCCCACCGGTCCGAGCGCGGCCGCCCGCACCGCGAAGTTGACGGCCCGGGGCTGCGTGACGCCGAGCGCGCCCAGCTCCCTGCCGAGGTCGGGGGAGAAGTAGTGCGTCGCGTGCAGGGAGTTGAGCACGTTGTGGCAGCGGCGGCCCGCGCGCGGGTCCAGGGCAACGGTGGTCATGGCGCGCACATTACCGACCGGTTGGTATCTGATCCAGGTGTCGGCGTCCCGTAGCCGGCCCGTGCGGCAGGAAAGGTGGGGAACTCGTCATTGCGGCCATCCGTCCCTCGCCCAAGAATCGAGGGCATGGCGCAGCGAACCGTTCTTGTCGTCCTCTTCGACGACGTACAGAGCCTCGATGTCACCGGCCCCGTGGAGGTGTTCGCCGGGGCCGAGAAGCACACTCCGGGGACGTACCGCATCCGTACGGCCTCGCCGGACGGCGCCCCGGTGCGCACCTCCGGCGGCCTGACCCTCGTCCCGGACGGGGCCCTCACCGACGCACCCGGCCCGCACACGCTCCTCGTCCCCGGCGGCCAGGGCACCCGGCGCCCGAACCCGCGCCTGACGGACTGGCTGCGCGAGCACGGCCCGCGCGCGGAGCGCCTGGTCTCCGTCTGCACCGGTGCGATCCTGCTCGCCGAGGCGGGCCTGCTGGACGGCCGCCGCGCCACGACCCACTGGGCGTACTGCGACAAACTCGCCCGTGACCATCCGGCGATCGAGGTCGACGCCGAGCCCATCTACGTACGTGACGGACACGTCTCCACCTCCGCCGGCGTCACCTCGGGCATCGACCTCGCGCTGGCCCTGGTCGAGGAGGACCTGGGCCGGGACGCTGCGCTCGCTGTCGCCCGCCACCTGGTCGTCTTCCTGCGCAGGCCCGGCAACCAGGCCCAGTTCAGCACCCAGCTCGCCGCCCAGACCGCGCAGCGCGAGCCGCTCCGCGAGGTCCAGCGGTGGATCAGCGAACACCCCGCCGACGACCTGACCGTCGAGTCCCTCGCCGGACGCGCCCGCCTGTCACCCCGCCACTTCGCCCGCGCCTTCCTGGCCGAGACCGGCATGACCCCCGGCCGCTACGTCGACCGTGTCCGCCTCGAACACGCCCGCCGCCTCCTGGAGGACACCGGCGACGGCGTCGAGGAGATCTCCCGCGCCAGCGGCTACGGCACCCCCGAAGCCATGCGCCGCGCCTTCGTCAAGGCGCTCGGGGCGGCCCCGGCCGAATACCGCCGCAGATTCCGCCCAGCGGCACCCGCCCGCTGACTCCGCCACCGATCCACTGACGCGCGCCACGCGTCCGCGAGGTCGGCCGCCGGCTTGCTGGCGTCCGTCAGGCGCCGGTTGATGGTCGGCGTCTGACCGTTGGCTTCGGCCACTGGTCCGCTGGCGCGTGCCACGCGTCCGCGAGATCGGCCGCCGGTCTGCTGGCGTCCGCCAGGCGCCCGACTGATCTCCTCCTCCACCGCCGGCGCCTGCCACGTGCTCGCTGACGCCCGGCGCCCGCCTGCTGACCTCCGCCACCTGCCCGCTGACGCCCGGCACCCACCCTCCGACGCCCGCCCGCCCGTTGGCGCCCGCCCCACCCACCGAAAGGCCCCCATGCAGATCGCCATCGTCCTCTACGACCGCTTCACCGCCCTGGACGCCGTCGGCCCGTACGAGACCCTCGGCCGCCTCCCCGACGCCGAGACCGTCTTCGTCGCCGAGCGGACCGGACCCGTCCGTAACGAGACCGGCGACCTCGCCCTCACCGCCGACAAGACGCTCGCCGAAGTGACCCGCCCCGACATCGTGGTCGTCCCGGGCGGTCCCGGTCAGGGCCCGCAGATGGAGAACGGCATCCTCCTGGACTGGCTGCGCACCGCCGACGCCACCAGCACCTGGACGACCTCGGTGTGCACCGGCTCCCTGCTGCTGGCCGCCGCCGGACTCCTCGAGGGCCGCCGGGCGACCTCGCACTGGCTCGCCCTGGACTTCCTGAAGCAGTTCGGCGTCGAGCCGACGGGGGAGCGGGTGGTGACCGACGGCAAGTACGTCACCGCGGCCGGCGTCTCCTCCGGCATCGACATGGGGCTGACCCTGCTCGGCCGGATCGCGGGTGACGCCCACGCCCAGGCCGTACAGCTGGTCACCGAGTACGACCCGCAGCCGCCCTACGACGCCGGGTCGCCCGAGAAGGCGCCCGCGCACATCGTCGACCGGCTGCGGGCCCGCAGCCGCTTCATCCTGACGTAGGCACGCCCCAGGTGAAGCGCGGCGGTCTGCGCTCCAGGAACGCGGCGACGCCCTCCGCGGTGTCGCCGCTGCCGCGTGCCTGTGCGGACCAGTACGCGTCCCGGTCGGTGCGCCCGTTCGCGAACTCCTTCGCCGCCGCCTGCGTCAGCTGCGAGCGGGAGACCAGGACCCGGGTGAACTCCGCGACCCGCTTGCCGAGTTCCCCCGCGGGCAGCACCTCGTCCACCAGCCCGGTACGCAGCGCCCGCACCGTGTCGATCAACTCCCCGGAGAACAACAAGTACTTGGCGGTCGCCGGACCCACCAGCGCCACCAATCGCCGGGTCGCGGAAGCCGGATACACCACGCCCAGCTTGGCCGGCGTCACGCCGAACAGCGCGCCCTCCTCGGCGAACCGCAGATCGCAGGCCGCCGCGAGCTGCGCCCCGCCGCCCACACAGTGACCGCGGATCGCCGCCAGCGTCGGCTTCGGGAAGGCCGCGAGGGCATCCTCGGCGCGCACGGCGAGCCCCTGCGCCTCCTCCGGCGACCCCCGGAGCGTGGAGATGTCGGCCCCCGCGCAGAACGTCCCGCCCTCGCCCGTCAGCACCAGCGCCCGTACGCCCGGATCGGCCGCCAGCGTGTCGAGCAGCGGCGGCAGCGCCCGCCACATCGCGGCCGTCATCGCGTTGCGCTTGGCCGGATGATGGACGACGACGGTGGCGACCGAGTCGGTGACGCTGTGCAGCAGCTGCGGCTCCATGCGGCGGATGCTATCCACCGCACCGACCGTACGATCCAGAAGTGCCCCGCTCCGAGGATTGCTGACCGGCGGCAACGGAGCGGATCGGGCACCCCGGCCGGCAAACCCGTACAACCCGACTAGTTCGGGAAGTCGGCGTGAGCGGGACAGGAGCGGTCCCACAACTGACCGTGTCATACGCCAACGGTCAGAAGTGCTCGATACCGGCTGACTTCTGTTCAGGACTCTGGGCCGGAGGGGTCGATTGCCAACACTCGACGTGTGGTGACAATCGAGTGCAAGGGTGGCGACCGGACGATGGAGAACCACGGGCGCGGGCCCGACCCACGCCCAGCGGGCGGAACGGACGAACCCCTCGACGCGGTGCCGCCGGATCCCCTGCCGTACGAGGGCGTGTGGCGGTTCACCGCCCCCGCCGTCGACGCCTCCGTGCCGCAGGCACGACACGCCGTACGGGACCTGCTGTACCGCCAGGGGGTGCCGGTCTCGGACGACCTGGTCCAGGGACTGCTGCTGATCGTCTCGGAGCTGGTCACGAACGCCGTGCGGCACGCGGCGCTCCTTTCGCCGATGCTCGCCGTGGAGGTCGCCGTCGGTGCCGAGTGGGTGCGGGTGTCCGTGGAGGACAACCACCCCTACCGCCCGACCGCCCTGGAGGCCGACCACGGCCGGACCGGAGGCCGCGGACTGCTCCTGGTCACCGAGATCGTCCGGGAGGCGGGCGGGGTGTGCGACGTCGAGCACACCGCGAGCGGCGGCAAGGTGATCTGGGCCGCCCTGCCGCTCAAGCCCGCGCGGGTGCCGTGACTGTCGTCACCAGCCGGCGGACTCGCCCGTCAGCTCCCTGACCGCGGGACGGGCCGCGTCCAGCACGGTCATGAACCAAGAGGAGAAGGTGTCCTTCGCGTGCCGCTCCGCCAGCTCGGCGGCGGTCACGAAGGCCGTCGCGCCGACCTCCTCCGCATCCGGCCTGAGCGGCGCCTGGACGAGCCCCACGAAGAGGTGGTTGTACTCCTGCTCGACCAGGCCCGAGTCCGGGTCCGGGTGGTTGTAGCGGACCGTCCCCGCCTCGGCGAGCAGCGACGGCGAGACACCGAGCTCCTCGTACGTGCGCCTGGCGGCCGCCGCGAAGGGCGCCTCACCGGGGTAGGGGTGGCCGCAGCAGGTGTTGGACCACACACCGGGGGAGTGGTACTTGCCCAGCGCCCGCTGCTGGATCAGCAGCCGACCGCGCTCGTCGAAGAGGAACACGGAGAAGGCGCGGTGCAACTGCCCCGGCGGCTGGTGCGCCGCGAGCTTCTCCGCGGTGCCGATCGTCACACCGTTCTCGTCGACCAGTTCCAGCAAGATCGCGTCTGCGGTGCCGTTCGACGGACTGTGCGTCGCGGTGGCAGGTGTGATCGGCATACCCATCCTTCACATCGGTCTTCGCGCCCCAAGTGTGCCGTACAAATACGGCACTCCCGGCAGTTGATCGTGCCCGGCGCGGCGGGCACGGAACCGTCCGGAGCGGGGCTGTGAGCAGGAGGACGCAACCGTGTGCCGGATCGCTGCGTTCCGTCACATCCGCATCGCCGGCGCCCCGTACAGGTGTCGGTCAGTGGCAGGCCGCGTGGGTCAGTGGCACAGCCGCGCCTCGTGCTCCGCGTGCCCGCTCGGCTCCAGCTGGAAGGTGCAGTGCTCCACGTCGAAGTGGTCGCCGAGGCAGCCCTGGAGCTCGTGCAGCATCTTCTCGTTGCCGATCGCGTTAAGGACGTCGGAGCGGACGACGACGTGCGCCGACAGCACCGGCATGCCGGAGGTGATCGTCCAGGCGTGCAGGTCGTGGACGTCCTCGACGCCGTCCAGCGCGAGTATGTGGGCGCGGACCTCCGCGATGTCGACGTCCTTGGGGGCCGCCTCCAGCAGCACGTCGAGCGTCTCGCGCAGCAGCTTCCAGGTGCGCGGCACGATCATCAGGCCGATGACGAGCGAGGCGATCGGGTCGGCGGCCTGCCAGCCGGTGGTCAGGATCACCGTCGCCGAGATCAGCACCGCGAGCGAGCCCAGTGCGTCCGCGGCCACCTCCAGAAAGGCGCCGCGCACGTTCAGGCTCTCCCGCTGCCCGCGCATCAGCAGCGTCAGCGAGATCATGTTCGCCACCAGACCGATCAGACCGAACACGACGGTCAGGCCGCCCTCGGTGTCGGCGGGCGTGATGAACCGCTGGATCGCCTCGTACAGGACGTAGCTGCCGACCCCGAGCAGCAGCAGGCAGTTGGCGAGGGCGGCGAGGATCTCCGCGCGGGCGTAGCCGAAGGTGCGCCGGTCGCTCGGCGGACGGCTCGCGAAGTGGATCGCGAGCAGCGCCATGCCCAGGCCCAGCGCGTCCGTCGCCATGTGCGCCGCGTCGGCGACCAGCGCGAGCGAGTCGGCGAGCACACCGCCGACGAGCTCGACCACCATGACGGTGAGCGTGATCGACAACGCGACCCGCAGCCTGCCGCGGTACGCCGCGGTCGCCGTACCGCCCGCCGGCGTGCCGTGCGCATGCCCGTTCCCGTGATCGTGCCCAGCCCCCATGAAGGCGTCCTCCTGCGTTCGCTCGGGATCACAGTGAACTACGGGAGGGGGGTATGGGGCAACGCGGCACTGAACATCGTTGTCATGTGCTCTGACCTGCAGAAACGATCCGCAGGTCAGAGCTCCGGGTGATCATCTGCCGTGGTGCAGCAGCCGATCATCCGCCGCGGTGCAGCAGCCAACCCCGCCAGGCCGAGTCGACCATCTCACGCACCCCGCGCCGGGCCGTCCAGCCGAGTTCCTCGGCGGCCCGGGCGGCCGAGGCGACCGCACGCGGCGCGTCGCCGGGGCGCCGGGCCTCGACGACGGGCGGACGCCGGTCGCCGGTCACCTCGCCGATCACCGTGATCAGTTCGCGCACCGAGACGCCCTCGCCACGGCCGATGTTCACCGTCAGGTCGCCGCTGCGGTCATCGAGCCGCCGGGCGGCGGCCAGGTGCGCCTCGGCCAGATCGGCGACATGGATGTAGTCACGGACGCAGGTTCCGTCCGGCGTCGGATGGTCGTCGCCGAAGATCCGCGGCGCCTCGTCCCGCGTGAGCCGGTCGAAGACCATCGGGACGATGTTGAAGACCCCGGTGTCCGCCAGCTCCGGCGCGGCGGCACCGGCGACGTTGAAGTAGCGCAGGCACACCGTCGAGATGCCGTGCGCCCGGCCCGCCGACCGCACCAGCCACTCCCCGGCGAGCTTGGTCTCGCCGTACGGGTTCACCGGAGCGCACGGGGTGTCCTCCGTGATCGGATCCACACCGGGGTCGCCGTAGACCGCCGCCGACGAGGAGAAGACGAAACGCTCGATCCCGGCCTCGGCGACCGCCTCCAGGAGCGTGGCGAGGCCGCCCACGTTCTCGCGGTAGTACCGCGTCGGCTGCGCCACGGACTCGGCGACCTGCTTGCGCGCTGCCAGGTGCAGCACACCCGTCACCTCGTGCTCGGCCAGCAGCCGCTTCAGCAGGCCGGCGTCCATCGTCGACCCCTCGACCAGCGGGACGTCCGCCGGGAGCCGCTCGGGGATTCCGGCCGAAAGGTCGTCCAGCGCGAGAACGCGCTCCCCTGTGTCGGTCATGGCCCGCGCCACATGGGCCCCGATATATCCGGCACCGCCGGTGATCAGCCATGTCATGGTCGCCCACCCTATGTCGAGCCGGCCGCGTCCGGCGCAATGTCCTGGATGCCCGGTGTGTGGTGCGCGGTTTGTGGGCGGGGCACCGGATCCCTGATGATGATCGCGGCAAAGGCAGGGGCAGACGATGTTGATCGGCCCGTGAACGGGCGGTGAACGCGGCCTTCCGGGGATCCGATAGCCTCTGCCGACATGCCGCCCGCCTGGTGCAGCCAAGCCACACCGAGGCGGGCGCCCCCACCATGTACATGACCGGCGCCGTGCGTCGGCACCCAGGGAGTGAGTTCGGTTGTCGACCGCCATCCTCACCGGTCAGCCGGTCCCCGGATCGTCGATCGAAGGCGATCTGCGGTCCCTCGGCTTCGACGTACGGATCGCCTCCGACGCCGCCGACGCCGAGACGCTCCTCGCCCAGGTGCCCGGTGACCAGCGCGTCGCCGTGGTCGACGCCCGCTTCGTGGGCCACGTCCACGCGCTGCGCCTCGGCCTCACCGACCCCCGATTCCCGCTCGCCGCCGTGCCGGGCGCCGTGACGGCCCAGCCGGCCGGCCGCCAGGCCCTGACACGAGCGGTGGCGCGCGAGAACTCGGCCGGCGGCGGCACGGTCGTCGCCGTCGACAGCCTCGCCGACCGCATCGTCACCGCCCTCGACGACGACGGTGCCGACGTGCACCGCCCCGAGCTCGGCAGTCTCGTCGCCGAGGTCCCCGCCGGCCCCCAGGCCCGCAACGAGGCACGGCAGGCCGTCGCCGCCGTCGACGACGAGGCCGTACGCCTGAAGTCGGCCGTGAAGTCCCGCGACGGCTTCTTCACCACCTTCTGCATCAGCCCGTACTCGCGCTACATCGCCCGCTGGTGCGCCCGCCGGGGCCTGACCCCGAACCAGGTCACCACCGCCTCGCTCCTCACCGCCCTGATCGCGGCGGGCTGCGCGGCCACCGGCACCCGCGGCGGCTTCATAGCGGCCGGCGTCCTGCTGCTCGCGTCCTTCGTCCTGGACTGCACCGACGGACAGCTCGCCCGCTACTCCCTGCAGTACTCCACGCTCGGCGCCTGGCTGGACGCCACCTTCGACCGGGCCAAGGAGTACGCCTACTACGCCGGCCTCGCCCTGGGAGCCGCCCGCGGCGGCGACGACGTCTGGGCGCTGGCCCTCGGCGCGATGGTCCTGCAGACCTGCCGGCACGTCGTGGACTTCTCCTTCAACGAGGCCAACCACGACGCCACCGCCAACACCAGCCCCACCGCGGCCCTTTCGGACAAGCTCGACAGCGTCGGCTGGACGGTCTGGGTACGCCGGATGATCGTCCTGCCGATCGGCGAGCGCTGGGCGATGATCGCGGTTCTCACGGCGGCCACGACTCCCCGCATCACCTTCTACGCGCTGCTCATCGGGTGCGCCTTCGCGGCGACGTACACGACGGCGGGCCGGGTGCTGCGCTCGCTGACCCGTAAGGCGGTGGGGGTCCCCCCAGGCGTTAAGCACTGGGGGAGCACCGACCGGGCGGCGCAGGCGCTGGCGGACCTGGCGGACAACGGGCCGCTCGCCTCACTCGTGGGGCGTGCCACACGCGCCCGCATCGGCGCCCCGCTGCTGGTGGCGCCGGCGGGGACGGCCGTCCTCACCGTGTCCCTCTTCTCCGGGGTTACTTGGGCGCCCGTCGCGGGCGCGGTCGTTTACGCGGTCACCGCCGGTCAGGCGCTGTACCGACCTCTGAAGGGCGCCCTCGATTGGCTCGTCCCCCCTCTCTTCCGCGCCGCCGAGTACGGCACCGTCCTGGTACTCGCAGCCAAAGCGGACGTGAACGGAGCCCTTCCCGCGGCCTTCGGGCTGGTGGCGGCGGTCGCCTACCATCACTACGACACGGTGTACCGCATCCGCGGCAACGCCGGCGCGCCCCCGGCCTGGCTGGTGCGCGTCATCGGGGGGCACGAGGGACGGACGCTGCTCGTCACCGTCCTGGCCGCGGCGCTCTCCGCCTCGCAGTTCAAGGTCGCGCTCACGGTCCTCGCCGTGGCTGTGGCTCTGGTGGTGCTCGTCGAGAGCATCCGCTTCTGGGTGTCCTCCGGGGCTCCCGCCGTACACGACGAAGGAGAACCCGCATGATCGGCCTCGTGCTGGCGGCCGGCGCCGGACGGCGTCTGCGCCCCTACACCGACAGCCTGCCCAAGGCCCTGGTGTCGGTAGGGTCCGCTGGGCCGACGGGCATAGAGGACTCGATCACGGTGCTCGACCTCACCCTCGGCAACTTCGCCGAGATCGGCCTGACCGAGGCAGCGATCATCGTCGGCTACCGCAAGGAGGCCGTGTACGAGCGCAAGGCGGCCCTGGAGCGGAAGTACGGCCTCAAGCTCACCCTCATCGACAACGACAAGGCCGAGGAGTGGAACAACGCCTACTCCCTGTGGTGCGGCCGTGACGCCCTCAAGGACGGCGTGATCCTCGCCAACGGCGACACCGTGCACCCGGTCTCCGTCGAGAAGACGCTGCTCGCCGCCCGCGGCGACGGCAAGAAGATCATCCTTGCCCTGGACACCGTGAAGTCCCTGGCCGACGAGGAGATGAAGGTCGTCGTCGACCCCGGCAAGGGCATGACGAAGATCACCAAACTCATGGACCCGGCCGAGGCCACCGGCGAGTACATCGGCGTCACGCTCATCGAGGGCGACGCCGCCCCGGAGCTGGCCGACGCGCTGAGGACCGTGTGGGAGACCGACCCGCAGCAGTTCTACGAGCACGGCTACCAGGAACTGGTCAACCGGGGCTTCCGTATCGACGTCGCGCCGATCGGCGACGTCAAGTGGGTGGAGATCGACAACCACGACGATCTCGCCCGTGGACGGGAGATCGCGTGCCAGTACTGACGAGGCTGATTCCTTCGCCGGTCGTCGTGGACATCCGTCCGGGTGCCCTCGACGACCTGGGCTGTGTGCTCGCCGACGAGCGCATCTCGCACTCCGGCAAGCTCGCCGTCGCCGTCAGTGGCGGCTCCGGCGCCAGACTCCGTGAGCGCATCGCCCCTTCGCTGCCCGGCGCGACCTGGTACGAGGTCGGCGGCGGCACCCTCGACGACGCGGTCCGGCTGGCGAGCGACATAAAGGCCGGCCACTACGACGCGGTGGTCGGCCTGGGCGGCGGCAAGATCATCGACTGTGCCAAGTTCGCGGCGGCACGCGTCGGCCTCCCGCTGGTCGCCGTACCCACGAACCTCGCGCACGACGGCCTGTGCTCGCCGGTCGCGACCCTCGACAACGACGCAGGCCGCGGCTCGTACGGCGTACCGAACCCGATCGCGGTCGTCATCGACCTGGACGTCATCCGCGACGCCCCGGTGCGGTTCGTACGGGCCGGCATCGGCGACGCCGTCTCCAACATCTCCGCGATCGCCGACTGGGAGCTCGCCAACCGCGTCAAGGGCGAGAAGATCGACGGCCTCGCCGCCGCGATCGCCCGGCAGGCGGGCGAGGCGGTGCTCAGACACCCGGGCGGCATCGGCGACACCGGCTTCCTCCAGGTGCTGGCCGAGGCACTCGTCCTCAGCGGTATCGCCATGTCGGTGTCCGGTGACTCACGGCCGTCCTCCGGGGCGTGCCACGAGATCAACCACGCCTTCGACCTGCTGTTCCCCAAGCGGGCCGCGGCCCACGGCGAACAGTGCGGCCTCGGCGCGGCCTTCGCGATGTACCTGCGCGGGGCCCACGAGGAGTCGGCGTACATGGCCGAGGTGCTGCGTCGGCACGGGCTGCCGGTACTACCGGAGGAGATCGGCTTCACGACGGACGAGTTCGTCAGGGTCGTCAAGTTCGCTCCGGAGACCCGGCCCGGCCGCTACACGATCCTCGAACACCTCGACCTGACCACCGAACAGATCAAGGACATCTACGCCGACTATGTCAAGGCCATCGGTAGCTGAACTCCGACCGGTCGTCCACCCCGCAGGGGTGAAGGACCGGCGCAGCGGTGAGCACTGGGCAGGACGCCTGTACATGCGGGAGATCTCGCTGCGGGTGGACCGGTACCTGGTGAACACGCGGGTCACGCCCAACCAGCTGACCTACCTGATGACCGTCTTCGGCGTGCTCGCGGCCCCGGCCCTGCTGGTGCCGGGGATCGCGGGTGCCGTGCTCGGCGTGCTGATGGTCCAGCTCTATCTGCTGCTCGACTGCGTCGACGGCGAGATCGCGCGCTGGAAGCAGCAGTTCTCGCTCGGTGGGGTCTACCTGGACCGGGTCGGCGCCTATCTGACCGACGCCGCGGTCCTGGTCGGCTTCGGCCTGCGCGCCGCCGATCTGTGGGGCTCCGGGCGGATCGACTGGCTCTGGGCCTTCCTCGGCACGCTGGCCGCCCTCGGCGCGATCCTGATCAAGGCCGAGACCGACCTCGTCGGCGTCGCCCGCCACCAGGGCGGGCTGCCGCCGGTCAAGGAGGCGGCGTCCGAGCCCCGCTCGTCCGGCATGGCACTGGCCCGAAAGGCCGCCGCGGCGCTGAAGTTCCACCGGCTGGTGCTCGGAATCGAGGCGTCCCTGCTGATCCTGGTCCTGGCGGTGCTGGACACGGTCCGGGACGACCTGTTCTTCTCCCGGCTCGGCGTGGCGGTACTGGCCGGCATCGCGCTTATGCAGACCTTGCTGCACCTCGTGTCCATCCTCGCGTCGAGCAGGCTGAGGTGAGCGCCGTGGCTTCCTCCTCACCGAAGGTCGGCGCGGTCGTCATCACCATGGGCAACCGTCCCGACGAGCTGCGCGCCCTGCTCGACTCCATCGCCAAGCAGGACGGCGACAAGGTCGAGGTGGTCGTGGTCGGCAACGGCTCGCCCGTCCCGGACGTCCCCGACGGCGTCCGGACCATCGAACTGCCCGAGAACCTCGGCATCCCCGGCGGCCGCAACGTCGGCATCGAGGCCTTCGGCCCGGGAGCCCGCGACGTCGACATCCTGCTCTTCCTCGACGACGACGGCCTCCTGGCGCACCACGACACCGCCGAGCTGTGCCGCCAGGCCTTCGAGACCGACCCGAAACTCGGCATCATCAGCTTCCGCATCGCCGACCCGGACACCGGCGTCACCCAGCGCCGTCACGTGCCCCGTCTGCGCGCCTCCGACCCGATGCGCTCCTCCCGCGTGACCACCTTCCTCGGCGGCGCCAACGCCGTCCGTACCCGGGTCTTCGCCGAAGTCGGCGGACTTCCGGACGAATTCTTCTACGCCCACGAGGAAACCGACCTGGCATGGCGGGCCATCGACGCGGGCTGGATGATCGACTACCGGTCCGACATGGTGCTGTACCACCCCACGACCGCGCCCTCGCGGCACGCGGTCTACCACCGCATGGTCGCCCGCAACCGGGTCTGGCTCGCCCGCCGCAACCTGCCCCTGCTCCTGATCCCGGTCTACCTCGGCGCATGGCTGCTGCTCACCCTGCTGCGCCGCCCCTCGCGGCCTGCCCTGAAGGCGTGGTTCGGCGGATTCCGGGAAGGCTGGAGCACGCCGTGCGGGCCGCGCCGGCCCATGAAGTGGCGTACGGTGTGGCGGCTGACCCGACTGGGCCGGCCCCCTGTCATCTGACAAGCTCGTTCCTGAGAGCACCGGGGCCGCGAGGTTCCGGGCTCATGCCATGCCCGCACAGGCTGCGCATCTCGAAGACGAAAGTTTCCACTAGTGAGTGAGACAACACACGACGGCACGGTCGCGGTGAGCGCGCCCGCGCCGCCCGACGAGGGCCTCACGGCGGCACAGCTCGCCGCCAAGCACGGGCTCACCGTGAGCGGCGCCCGGCCCTCCCTCGTCGAGTACGTCCGTCAGCTCTGGGACCGGCGCCACTTCATCCTCGCGTTCTCGCGGGCGAAGCTGACCGCCCAGTACAGCCAGGCCAAGCTCGGACAGCTGTGGCAGGTGGTCACCCCACTGCTGAACGCGGCTGTGTACTTCTTCATCTTCGGCCTGCTCCTGGGGGCACGGAAGGGCATCCCGAACGACATCTACGTCCCGTTCCTGGTGACGGGCGTGTTCGTCTTCACCTTCACCCAGAGTTCGGTCCTCGCGGGCGTACGCGCCATCTCGGGCAACCTGGGCCTGGTGCGTGCGCTGCACTTCCCCCGGGCCTCCCTGCCGATCTCGTTCGCGCTCCAGCAGCTGCAGCAGCTGCTCTACTCGCTGATCGTGCTGGTCGTGATCATGCTGGCGTTCGGCAGCTACCCCGGCCTGTCCTGGCTGCTGGTGGTGCCCGCGCTGGTCCTGCAGTTCGTCTTCAACACGGGCCTCGCGCTGACCTTCGCCCGCATGGGCAGCAAGACGCCCGACCTGGCCCAGCTGATGCCGTTCGTCCTGCGTACCTGGATGTACGCGTCCGGCGTGATGTTCAGCATCCCGGCGATGCTCGAGGACAAGAACGTGCCGGGCTGGTTCACCGACGTCCTGCAGCTGAACCCGGCCTCGATCTACATGGACCTGGTCCGCTTCGCGCTGATCGACGGGTACGGCTCCTCGTACCTGCCCCCGCACGTATGGGCCTTCGCGCTGGGCTGGGCCCTGCTCGTCGGCGCGGTCGGCTTCGTGTACTTCTGGAAGGCGGAGGAGAGGTACGGCCGTGGCTGAGCGGAAGACCGACGAGCGCATCCCCACCGTCATCGCGGACGACCTGCACATCGTCTACCGCGTCAACGGCGCCAAGACCGGCAAGGGCAGCGCCACCGCCGCGCTCAGCCGCATCCTCAAGAGGGGCTCCGACGACGCGGAACGCGGCGTACGCAAGGTGCACGCCGTCCGCGGCGTCTCCTTCGTCGCCTACCGCGGCGAGGCCGTCGGCCTGATCGGTTCCAACGGCTCCGGCAAGTCGACCCTGCTGCGCGCCATCGCCGGCCTGCTCCCGGCCGAGAGCGGCAAGGTCTACACCGACGGCCAGCCGTCCCTGCTCGGCGTCAACGCGGCCCTCATGAACGACCTCACGGGCGAGCGGAACGTCATATTGGGCGGGCTCGCCATGGGTATGTCCCGCGAGCAGATCAAGGAGCGCTACCAGGAGATCGTCGACTTCTCCGGCATCAACGAGAAGGGCGACTTCATCACGCTGCCGATGCGGACGTACTCCTCCGGCATGGCGGCCCGGCTGCGTTTCTCCATCGCCGCCGCCAAGGACCACGACGTCCTCATGATCGACGAGGCGCTGGCCACCGGTGACCGCAAGTTCCAGAAGCGTTCCGAGGAACGCATCCGCGAGCTGCGCAAGGAGGCCGGCACCGTGTTTCTGGTCAGTCACAACAACAAGTCGATCCGTGACACCTGCAACCGCGTGCTGTGGCTGGAGCGCGGCGAGCTGCGCATGGACGGTCCGACGGACGAGGTCCTCAAGGAGTACGAGAAGTTCACGGGCAAGTAGTCCACCCGGACCCGGGCGAAACGGCCCACCCCGCTTACCGGGGCCCCGCCGGAACTGCTCCGGCGGGGCCCCGCGTCTGCAAAGGAAACGTCAACTTCGGCCCGCCTTAGGAATCTTGGGGCCAATCGGTGTGTTCTTGTGATGCGCAGGACACCCCGACGATCCACGACGCGTTGTACAACGTAAGCTGTACCGGTCCCGAAACACGGCAAGTAGGGCGATAATGCGCGACACCCCCTGCCGGGGCGGCCGTGCGGACGGCCGGGCGGCGTGTCCGAAATAGTGTGTATTGGATCGTCGGTGTAGAACGGGAGATGTGACGGCAATGGCTACGGAAACTCCCCAGCTCCACGCAGCATGTGCCGTCCCCGCCCCGGGCAGTCAGCGGTGACGGGAACCGGCATGACGCGCCCCGGTGCCACGGAGCGCGGCACGCTCGACAAGGCCGCGGCGGAGAACTTCCCCGTGGCCCCCTTCTTCCTGCCCAGGGCCTGGCGCACCGATCTCATGGCCGTCTACGGCTTCGCCCGCCTCGTCGACGACATCGGCGACGGCGACCTGGCCCCCGGCGGTGCCGACGCCCGCCTGCTCGGCGTCTGTCCCGAGGAGGCCGGGGACCGCCTGGTGATGCTGGACGCCTTCGAGGCGGACCTCCACCGCGTCTTCGACTCCACCCCGAGCCACCCGCTGCTGCGCCGACTCCAGCCGACCGTCCGCCGCCGCTCGCTGACCCCCGAGCCCTTCCTCGGCCTGATCGCGGCCAACCGCCAGGACCAGCTCGTCACCCGGTACGAGACCTACGACGACCTGCTCGCCTACTGCGAGCTGTCCGCCAACCCCGTCGGCCGCCTGGTCCTCGCCGTCACCGGCACCTCGACGCCCGAGCGGATCCGCCGCTCCGACGCGATCTGCACGGCCCTGCAGATCGTCGAGCACCTCCAGGACGTCGCCGAGGACCTCGGCCGCGGCCGCGTCTACCTGCCCGCCGAGGATATGAAGCGCTTTCACGTCCAGGAGGCGGATCTCGCCACGAAAACCGCGGGCGCGTCCGTGCGCGCACTGGTTGCATACGAAGCACAACGCGCCCGCGACCTCCTGAATGAAGGCGCCCCCCTGGTGGGTAGCGTCCACGGCAGGCTGAGGCTGCTGCTCGCAGGGTTCGTGGCGGGGGGAAGGGCGGCGATCCACGCGATCGCCGCCGCCGAATACGACGTACTTCCCGGCCCGCCCAAGCCCGGCAAGCTCCAGTTGCTGCGCGAGGTGGGCGTGACTCTGCGAGGAGAGGGGTGATCCGGACCGTGGAGTCGGAAGCGCACATGTCCGCACCGGTACTCGCCGCCTACAGCTACTGCGAGGCCGTCACCGGACAGCAGGCCCGGAACTTCGCGTACGGCATCAGGCTGCTGCCGACGCCCAAGCGCCGGGCGATGTCGGCGCTCTACGCGTTCTCCCGGCGCGTCGACGACATCGGCGACGGCGCCCTGGACGCCGGCGTCAAGGTCGCGAGACTCGAGGACACCCGGGCGATGCTGGCCCGGGTGCGCGACGGTTCGGTCGACGAGGACGACACCGACCCGGTGGCCGTCGCGCTCACCCACGCCGCCGCGACTTTCCCGATCCCGCTCGGCGGCCTGGACGAGCTCATCGACGGCGTCCTGATGGACGTACGCGGCGAGACCTACGAGACCTGGGACGACCTGAAGGTGTACTGCCGCTGCGTGGCGGGTGCCATCGGGCGGCTCTCGCTGGGTGTGTTCGGTACGGAACCGGGGGCGCGCGGCGCCGAGCGTGCGCCGGAGTATGCCGACACGCTCGGGCTGGCGCTCCAGCTCACCAATATCCTGCGGGACGTCCGCGAGGACGCCGAGGGCGGGCGCACCTATCTGCCCGCCGACGACCTCGCGAAGTTCGGCTGCTCGGCCGGGTTCAGCGGGCCGAAACCGCCGGAGGGCGCCGACTTCGCGGGCCTCGTGCACTTCGAAGTGCGTCGGGCCCGCGCCCTTTTCGCCGAGGGCTACCGGCTGCTCCCCATGCTGGACCGGCGCAGCGGCGCCTGTGTCGCCGCCATGGCCGGCATCTACCGCCGCCTGCTGGACCGCATCGAGCGCGACCCGGAGGCCGTGCTGCGTGGCCGGGTCTCGCTGCCCGGGCGGGAGAAGGCGTACGTCGCCGTGCGCGGCCTGTCCGGCCTGGACGCCCGGCATGTGACCCGGCGGACCGTCAGGAGGCGCGCCTGATGGACAACCTGGACCAAAGTGACGTCAGCGGCGAAAAGCGGCGGGCAACCCTCCGGTGGCGGGCGGCGTCCCTGACTGAGACGGTCGGTCGTGAACCGTTCAAGCAGCACGGCCGCCGCGCAGGGGAGGGTGCACGATGACCCACGGCACACGGTCCGACGGGCCACTCGCCGACGGCCCGGACAACCCGGTCGCGTCCGGGAGGCACGCCGTCGTGGTGGGCGGGGGGCTCGCCGGCATCACCGCCGCGCTCGCGCTCGCCGACGCCGGAGTGCGCGTCACCCTGCTCGAAGGCCGACCACGCCTGGGCGGACTCGCTTTCTCCTTCCAGCGCGACGGACTGACCGTCGACAACGGCCAGCACGTGTATCTGCGCTGCTGCACCGCCTACCGCTGGTTCCTCGACCGCATCGAGGGAGCGGCGCTGGCTCCGCTGCAGGATCGTCTCGACGTGCCCGTACTCGACGTCGCCCGCCCCGAGGGCCGGCGGCTCGGCAGGCTGCGGCGCGACGCGCTGCCCGTGCCCCTGCATCTGGGGCGCAGCCTCGCGGCGTATCCGCATCTCTCGCTCGCCGAACGGGCCAAGGTGGGGCGTGCCGCGCTCGCGCTCAAGGGGCTCGACCTCGCCGATCCGACCCTGGACACACAGGACTTCGGCAGCTGGCTGACCGCGCACGGTCAGTCGGCGCGTGCCGTCGAGGCCCTGTGGGACCTGGTCGGGGTCGCCACCCTCAACGCGGTCGCGGGCGACGCCTCGCTGAGCCTCGCCGCGATGGTGTTCAAGACCGGTCTGCTGTCCGAGCCGGGCGCGGCCGACATCGGATGGGCGCGCGTCCCGTTGGGCGACCTGCATGACCGGCTGGCCCGCAAGGCGCTCGACTCCGCGGGCGTGCGTACCGAGGTCCGTACACGCGTCACCTCCATCTCTACTGACGAAAACGGGCGCCTACGCGTTCAGGTTCCCGGCGAGACGCTCGAGGCGGAGGCGGTGGTGCTCGCCGTAGCACAGCGCGAGGCCCACGACCTGCTGCC
This sequence comes from Streptomyces sp. NPDC002838, assembly GCF_040295365.1. Lineage (NCBI taxonomy): Bacteria > Bacillati > Actinomycetota > Actinomycetes > Kitasatosporales > Streptomycetaceae > Streptomyces > Streptomyces sp. NPDC002838. The sequence goes on from NZ_JBEOVF010000026.1 coordinate 75,302, forward strand.
CGCGGGGGCGCTCGACGCTCCCGGAAACCTGCTGGAGATCGGCACCGCGCCCATCCTCAACGTCCATGTCGTCTACGACCGCAAGGTGCTCGGCCGGCCCTTCTTCGCGGCCCTCGGCACCCCGGTGCAGTGGGTGTTCGACCGCACCGAGGCCTCCGGACTGACGGACGGCCAGTATCTGGCGCTGTCCCAGTCGGCCGCGCGGGACGAGATCGACGAGCCCGTCGCCGTACTGCGCGAGCGCTACCTGCCGGAGCTGGAACGGCTGCTGCCCCGCACGCGGGGGGCCGAAGTGAAGGACTTCTTCGTGACCCGGGAGCGCACGGCGACGTTCGCTCCCACCCCCGGCGTCGGACGGCTGCGGCCCGGCGCCCGCACCAAGGCCCCCGGCCTCTATCTGGCCGGAGCGTGGACCGCCACAGGGTGGCCCGCGACCATGGAGAGTGCGGTCCGCAGCGGTGTGAACGCGGCGTCCGCCGCGCTCGGCGCCCTGGGCCGGCCCCGCCCCCGCCACCTCTTCGAGATCGAGGAGGCGGCCTGATGCTCGATCAGCACGGCACGGCCGACCCCCGCACCTCCGGTACCGCAAAAAGAGGAGAGACTGTGCCCACTGTGCCCCCGGCCTCGACGGCTGCCGACGCGGTGGACGTGACCGCGCTCCTGGAGCGCGGCCGGACCCTGGCCACACCGGTACTGCGGGCGGCCATCGACCGCCTGGCACCTCCCATGGACACTGTCGCCGCCTACCACTTCGGCTGGATCGACGCCGAGGGCAACCCCGCGGACGGTGACGGCGGCAAGGCCGTCCGTCCCGCTCTCGCGGTGCTCTCCGCCGAGGTCACCGGCGCCGCACCCGAGGCCGGTATCCCCGGCGCCGTAGCCGTCGAACTGGTCCACAACTTCTCGCTGCTGCACGACGACCTGATGGACGGCGACGAACAGCGCCGCCACCGCGACACCGTCTGGAAGGTGCACGGCCCCGCCCAGGCCATCCTCGTCGGCGACGCCCTGTTCGCCCTGGCCAACGAGGTGCTCCTGGAGCTCGGCACCGTCGAGGCGGGCCGTGCCACCCGACGCCTGACCACCGCCACCCGCGCCCTCATCGACGGGCAGGCGCAGGACATCTCCTACGAGCACCGCGACCGCGTCAGCGTGGAGGAGTGCCTGGAGATGGAGGGCAACAAGACCGGCGCCCTGCTCGCCTGCGCGAGCTCCATCGGTGCCGTACTCGGCGGCGCCGACGACCGCACCGCGGACACCCTGGAGAAGTACGGCTACCACCTCGGCCTCGCCTTCCAGGCCGTCGACGACCTCCTCGGCATCTGGGGCGACCCGGTCGCCACCGGCAAGCAGACCTGGAGCGACCTGCGCCAGCGCAAGAAGTCCCTGCCGGTCGTGGCCGCGCTCGCGGCGAGCGGTGCCGCCTCCGAGCGGCTCGGCGAGATCCTCGCCGCCGACGCCAAGAGCAGCGACTTCGAGAACTTCTCCGAGGAGGAGTTCGCGGCCCGTGCCGCCCTGATCGAGGAGGCGGGCGGCCGCGAGTGGACCTCCGAAGAAGCACGCCGTCAGCACACCATCGCCATCGAGGCCCTGAACGCCATCGACATGCCCGACCGGGTACGGGCGCGGTTCACGGCGCTCGCCGACTTCGTCGTCGTACGAAAGAGATGATCATTATCGGTCGAATAGCCCTCGCGTAGTCGCCGGCAGGTATCGCGGGAAGACGAGCACCGGCCGACGGCGGACCCACAGCAGACGCACACCACTTGCATACTGCACGAAGGGGAAGCCATGACAGCGACGACCGACGGAAGCACCGGGGCCCTGCGCCCCCGCGCTGCCGCGGCCAGCGAAACCGACAACACCCCCGTGGCGGCCGGGGTGCACGACGCCGCCGTACGCGCCGTGAAGCGCGCCACCGACTTCCTGCTGGCCAGGCAGGATGCCCAAGGCTGGTGGAAGGGCGACCTCGAGACCAACGTCACGATGGACGCGGAGGATCTGCTGCTGCGTCAGTTCCTGGGCATCCGCGACGAGAAGACCACGCAGGCCGCCGCGTTGTTCATCCGCGGCGAGCAGCGCGAGGACGGCACCTGGGCCACCTTCTACGGCGGGCCGGGCGAACTCTCCGCCACCATCGAGGCGTACGTCGCGCTCCGCCTGGCCGGCGACGCCCCGGACGCGCCGCACATGGCGAAGGCCTCCTCCTGGATCCGCGAGCAGGGCGGGATCGCCGCCTCCCGCGTGTTCACCCGGATCTGGCTGGCCCTGTTCGGCTGGTGGAAGTGGGAGGACCTGCCCGAACTCCCGCCCGAGCTCATCTACTTCCCGACGTGGGTGCCGCTCAACATCTACGACTTCGGATGCTGGGCCCGGCAGACCATCGTTCCGTTGACGATCGTCTCCGCGAAGCGGCCGGTCCGGCCCGCGCCCTTCCCGCTCGACGAGCTGCACACCGATCCGGCGCACCCGAATCCGCCCAAACCCCCTGCGCCCGTGGCCAGTTGGGACGGTGCCTTCCAGCGCCTGGACAAGGCCCTGCACGCGCTGCGCAAGGTCGCGCCGCGCAAGCTGCGCAGAGCCGCGATGAACAGCGCCGCCCGCTGGATCATCGAGCGGCAGGAGAACGACGGCTGCTGGGGAGGCATCCAGCCGCCGGCCGTGTACTCGGTCATCGCCCTGCATCTGCTCGGCTACGACCTCGAACACCCCGTGATGCGCGCGGGCCTGGAGTCGCTGGACCGTTTCGCCGTGTGGCGCGAGGACGGGGCCCGGATGATCGAGGCCTGTCAGTCGCCGGTCTGGGACACCTGCCTGGCGGCCATCGCGCTCGCCGACGCGGGGGTACCCGCCGACCATCCCCAACTGGTCAGGGCCGCCGACTGGATGCTCGGTGAGCAGATTGTGCGGCCCGGTGACTGGTCGGTGCGCAGACCCCAACTGCCGCCCGGCGGCTGGGCGTTCGAGTTCCACAACGACAACTACCCCGACATCGACGACACCGCCGAGGTCGTCCTCGCGCTGCGCCGGATCAAGCACCACGACCCGGCGCGGGTGGAGAGGGCGATCGGGCGAGGGGTGCGCTGGAACCTCGGCATGCAGTCGAAGAACGGCGCGTGGGGCGCCTTCGACGTCGACAACACCAGCCCGTTTCCCAACCGGCTGCCGTTCTGCGACTTCGGCGAGGTGATCGACCCGCCGTCGGCGGACGTCACCGCGCACGTCGTCGAGATGCTCGCGGTCGAGGGGCTCTCGCACGACCCGCGCACCCGGCGCGGTATCGAGTGGCTGCTCGCCGAACAGGAGGCGGACGGCTCGTGGTTCGGACGCTGGGGTGTCAACTACGTCTACGGCACCGGGTCCGTCGTACCCGCCCTGACCGCCGCCGGGATCCCCGGCTCGCACCCCGCGATCCGGCGGGCGGTGGCCTGGCTGGAGTCCGTGCAGAACGACGACGGCGGCTGGGGCGAGGACCTGCGCTCCTACAAATACGTCAAGGAATGGAGCGGCCGGGGCGCCTCCACCGCCTCGCAGACGGCCTGGGCGCTGATGGCCCTGCTGGCCGCGGGGGAGAAGGACTCCAAGGCCGTCGAGCGCGGCATCGAGTGGCTCGCGAGCACCCAGCGGGAGGACGGTTCCTGGGACGAGCCGTACTTCACCGGCACCGGCTTCCCGTGGGACTTCTCCATCAACTACCACCTCTACCGGCAGGTCTTCCCGCTCACCGCCCTCGGCCGGTACGTCCACGGAGAGCCGTTCTCCGGGGCCAAGGGGGGCTGATGAGCACCCAGCCCGCCCCGGCCCCGCTGCTGATCGCCTGCGCGCTCGGCATCGAGCGCCTCGCGCTGCGCAGCGGCGACCGCGGCGCCCGCGGCGGCGCCGGCGGGCCGGTCACCGTGCTCCGTACGGGCATGGGACCGCAGGCGGCCGAGCGGTCCGTCACCCGGGCCCTGGCCGATCCGGCGTACGGCGAGGCCGCCGTGCTGGCCACGGGCTTCTGCGCGGGGCTCGCCCCCGGGATGCACCCGGGTGACCTGGTCGTCGCCGAGGAGACCCGGGACCCGCGCGGCACCGTGCCGTGCGTCGGCACCGAACTGCTCGTCAAGGAGCTGGTACGGGCCGTGCCCGGGCGCACCGTCCACACCGGACCGCTCACCGGCTCCGATCACGTCGTACGCGGTCACGAACGGTCGGATCTGCTTGCGACCGGCGCGATCGCGGTCGACATGGAGTCCGCGGCCACGCTCCTGAGCGCCGTACGCGCGGACGAGCGCCCCGTTGCGGCCGTCCGGGTGGTCGTGGACGCTCCAGAACATGAACTCGTCCGGATCGGCACGGTGCGGGGTGGAATATCAGCCTTCCGCATACTTCGCTCGGTCCTTCCTGCTTTCTACGAATGGCACCGTTCCTTGCTGCTCCCCAGGAGGTGAGCCAGATGGCCATGCCGCTGCGTCAGTCCATCAAGGTCGCTACATACTTGGCCGAACAGAAGCTCCGCAAGCGGGAGAAGTTTCCGCTCATCGTCGAGCTGGAACCGCTCTTCGCGTGCAACCTCAAGTGCGAGGGCTGCGGCAAGATCCAGCACCCGGCCGGAGTGCTCAAGCAGCGTATGCCGGTGGCCCAGGCCGTCGGGGCGGTGTTGGAGTCCGGTGCGCCGATGGTGTCCATCGCGGGCGGTGAGCCTCTGATGCACCCCCAGATCGACGAGATCGTGCGGCAGTTGGTGGCGAAGAGGAAGTACGTCTTCCTGTGCACCAATGCCATGCTGCTGCGCAAGAAGATGGACAAGTTCAAGCCCTCCCCGTACTTCGCCTTCGCGGTGCACATCGACGGGCTGCGCGAGCGGCACGACGAGTCGGTGGCGAAGGAGGGCGTGTTCGACGAGGCCGTGGAGGCCATCAAGGAGGCAAAGCGGCGCGGCTTCCGGGTCACCACCAACTCGACCTTCTTCAACACCGACACCCCGCAGACCATCATCGAGGTGCTCAACTTCCTCAACGACGACCTCGAGGTCGACGAGATGATGATCTCGCCCGCCTACGCCTACGAGAAGGCGCCCGACCAGGAGCACTTCCTGGGCGTGGAGCAGACCCGCGAGCTGTTCAAGAAGGCCTTCGCGGGCGGCAACCGGCGCCGCTGGCGGCTGAACCACTCGCCGCTCTTCCTGGACTTCCTGGAGGGCAAGGTCGACTTCCCCTGCACGGCGTGGGCGATCCCGAACTACTCGCTGTTCGGCTGGCAGCGTCCCTGCTACCTGATGAGCGACGGGTACGTGCCGACGTACCGCGAACTCATCGAGGAGACCGACTGGGACAAGTACGGCCGCGGCAAGGACCCGCGCTGCGCCAACTGCATGGCGCACTGCGGCTACGAGCCCACCGCCGTCCTCGCCACCATGGGCTCCCTGAAGGAGTCGCTGCGCGCCATGCGTGAGACGGTCTCCGGAAACCGGGAGTGATGCCATGACCGCCGTCTCCCTGGGCGTCCCGGAGGTCCCGGTCCGGCCGATCGCCGAGCGGCGCGTGTCGCGGCGCATCGAGGTCGGGCCGGTGCCGGTCGGGGGCGGGGCCCCGGTGTCGGTGCAGTCGATGACGACGACCCGTACGTCGGACATCGGCGCCACGCTGCAGCAGATCGCGGAACTCACCGCGTCCGGCTGCCAGATCGTCCGCGTCGCCTGCCCCACGCAGGACGACGCGGACGCCCTCGCGACCATCGCGCGCAAGTCGCAGATCCCGGTGATCGCGGACATCCACTTCCAGCCGAAGTACGTGTTCGCCGCGATCGAGGCCGGCTGTGCCGCCGTACGCGTCAATCCCGGCAACATCAAGCAGTTCGACGACAAGGTGAAGGAGATCGCGCGGGCCGCGAAGGAGCAGGGCACGCCGATCCGGATCGGGGTCAACGCGGGCTCGCTCGACAGGCGGCTGCTGCAGAAGTACGGCAAGGCGACTCCGGAGGCGCTGGTGGAAAGCGCTCTCTGGGAAGCGTCCCTCTTCGAGGAGCACGACTTCCAGGACATCAAGATCTCGGTGAAGCACAACGACCCCGTGGTGATGGTCAACGCCTACCAGTTGCTCGCCGAGCAGTGCGACTACCCGCTGCACCTGGGTGTCACCGAGGCCGGTCCCGCCTTCCAGGGGACCATCAAGTCGGCCGTGGCCTTCGGGGCGTTGTTGTCACGAGGGATCGGGGACACCATCCGGGTGTCGCTGAGCGCCCCGCCCGCCGAGGAGGTCAAGGTCGGCATCCAGATCCTGGAGTCGCTGAACCTCAGGCAGCGCCGGCTGGAGATCGTGTCCTGCCCGTCCTGCGGGCGCGCCCAGGTCGACGTCTACCGGCTGGCCGACGAGGTCACCGCGGGCCTGGAGGGCATGGAGGTCCCCTTGCGCGTCGCGGTCATGGGCTGTGTGGTGAACGGACCCGGCGAGGCACGGGAGGCCGATCTGGGAGTCGCCTCCGGCAACGGCAAGGGGCAGATCTTCGTCAAGGGGGAGGTCATCAAGACCGTGCCCGAGTCGAAGATCGTTCAGACCTTGATCGAGGAGGCGATGAAGATCGCCGAGCAGATGGAGCAGGACGGCGTCGCGTCGGGGGAGCCGGCCGTCACCGTGAGTTGAACAGCACGGACCTGGAGGGGGCCCGACGTGACGATTCTGGAGAACATCCGGGGACCACGCGACCTGAAGGCGCTGTCCGAGACGGAACTCGGTGAACTGTCCGAAGAGATCAGGGAGTTCCTGGTGCACGCGGTGGCCAGGACCGGCGGACACCTCGGGCCCAATCTGGGCGTGGTGGAACTCTCCATCGCGCTCCACCGGGTCTTCGAGTCGCCGGTCGACCGCATCCTGTGGGACACCGGCCACCAGAGCTACGTACACAAACTGCTGACGGGCCGTCAGGACTTCTCCAAGCTGCGCGGCAAGGGCGGCCTGTCCGGCTACCCCTCGCGCGAGGAGTCCGAGCACGACGTCATCGAGAACAGCCACGCCTCCACCGCCCTCGGCTGGGCCGACGGGCTCGCCAAGGCCCGGCAGGTGCAGGGGGAGAAGGGGCACGTCGTCGCGGTCATCGGCGACGGAGCGCTCACCGGCGGTATGGCCTGGGAGGCGCTGAACAACATCGCGGCCGCCAAGGACCGGCCGCTGATCATCGTCGTCAACGACAACGAACGGTCGTACGCGCCGACCATCGGCGGCCTCGCCAACCACCTGGCCACCCTGCGCACGACCGACGGCTACGAGAAGGTCCTGGCCTGGGGCAAGGACGTACTGCAGCGGACCCCGGTCGTGGGCAACACGATCTACGAGTCGCTGCACGGCGCCAAGAAGGGCTTCAAGGACGCCTTCGCGCCCCAGGGCATGTTCGAGGACCTCGGTCTGAAGTACGTCGGCCCGATCGACGGGCACGACCTCAAGGCCGTCGAGTCGGCGCTCCGGCGCGCGAAACGCTTCCACGGACCGGTGCTGGTCCACTGCCTGACCGAGAAGGGGCGCGGCTACGAGCCCGCCCTCGCCCACGAGGAGGACCACTTCCACACGGTCGGCGTGATGGACCCGCTGACCTGCGAGCCGCTCGCGCCCTCGGGCGGGCCGTCCTGGACCTCGGTGTTCGGCGACGAGATCGTCCGGATCGGCGAGGAGCGGGACGACATCGTGGCGATCACGGCGGCCATGCTGCATCCGGTGGGGTTGGGCAAGTTCGCGGCCCGCTTCCCGGACCGGGTGTGGGACGTCGGCATCGCCGAGCAGCACGCCGCCGTGTCCGCGGCCGGCCTCGCGACGGGCGGGCTGCACCCGGTCGTCGCCGTCTACGCCACCTTCCTCAACCGGGCCTTCGACCAGCTCCTGATGGACGTGGCGCTGCACCGCTGCGGGGTCACGTTCGTGCTGGACCGGGCCGGCGTGACGGGTGTCGACGGCGCCTCGCACAACGGCATGTGGGACCTGTCGGTCCTCCAGGTCGTGCCCGGCCTGAGGATCGCCGCGCCGCGCGACGCCGACCAGCTGCGGGCGCAGCTGCGGGAGGCGGTCGCGGTGGACGACGCGCCGACGCTCGTCCGTTTCCCGAAGGAGTCGGTGGGACCCGAGATCCCGGCGGTCGACCGGGTGGGCGGCCTGGACGTCCTGCACCGTGCGGACCGGCCCGAGGTGCTGCTGGTCGCGGTCGGCGTCATGGCGCCGGTGTGCCTGCAGGCCGCCGAGCTGTTGGAGGCCCGGGGCCTGGCGTGCACCGTCGTCGACCCCCGGTGGGTCAAGCCCGTCGACCCGGCACTTCCGGACCTGGCGGCCGAGCACCGGCTGGTCGCCGTCGTCGAGGACAACAGCCGTGCGTCCGGGGTCGGGGCCGCCGTGGCCCTGGCGCTGAGCGACGCCGAAGTCGACGTGCCCGTACGGTGGTTCGGGATCCCGGAGCAGTTCCTCGCGCACGCCAAGCGCGGGGAGGTGCTCGCGGACATCGGTCTCACCCCCGTCGAGGTCGCCGGGCGGATCAGCGCGAGTCTGGCCGTCAAGGAAGAGCTGTCCAAGGAGCAACAGGCATGACCACCGCCAAATCCGCGTCGTCCTCCTCGCAGGCCGGGGAGTTCGACCTCGGCGCGCTGCTGGCCGAGCGCGGAGCCGAGCGCTACGAGCTGCACACCAGACACCTCAACCACCAGCTCCCGCGCATGCTGCACACCATCGGCTTCGACAAGGTCTACGAGCGTGCCGAGGGCGCCTACTTCTGGGACGCGGACGGCAACGACTACCTGGACATGCTCGCCGGTTTCGGGGTGATGGGCCTGGGCCGCCATCACCCCGTGGTCCGCAAGGCGCTGCACGACGTCCTCGACGCCTCTCTCGCCGACCTCACCCGCTTCGACTGCCAGCCGCTGCCGGGTCTGCTGGCCGAGAAGCTGCTCACCCACAGCCCGCACCTGGACCGGGTGTTCTTCGGCAACAGCGGTACGGAGGCGGTGGAGACCGCGCTGAAGTTCGCCCGGCGCGCCACGGGCAAACCGCGGATCCTGTACTGCGATCACGCCTTCCACGGACTGACCGCCGGGTCGTTGTCGGTCAACGGCGAGGACGGCTTCCGTGACGGCTTCGCCCCGCTGCTGCCCGACACCGGCGTACCCCTCGGTGATCTCGGCGCCCTGGCACGAGAGCTGAAGAAGGGAGACGTCGCCGCCCTGATCGTCGAGCCGATCCAGGGCAAGGGCGTGCACGAGGCCCCGCCCGGACATCTGCGCGCCGCCCAGGAACTGCTGCACAAGCACAAGGCGCTGCTCATCGCGGACGAGGTGCAGACGGGGCTGGGGAGGACCGGCGACTTCTACGCCTACCAGCACGAGGAGGGCGTCGAGCCGGATCTGGTGTGCGTGGCCAAGGCGCTCTCCGGCGGCTATGTGCCGGTCGGCGCCACGCTCGGCAAGGACTGGATCTTCAAGAAGGTCTACTCCTCGATCGACCGGGTGCTGGTCCACTCGGCGAGCTTCGGCTCCAACGCACAGGCCATGGCGGCGGGGCTCGCCGTGCTGTCCGTCATGGAGAACGAGCAGATCGTCGCCAATGCCCGGGCGACCGGAGAGCAGTTGAAGTCCCGGCTCTCGGCACTGATCGACAAGTACGAGCTGCTCGCCGACGTCCGCGGTCGGGGCCTGATGATCGGCATCGAGTTCGGCCGGCCCAAGTCGCTGAAGCTGCGCAGCCGTTGGACCATGCTGCAGGCCGCGCGCAAGGGCCTCTTCGCGCAGATGGTGGTCGTACCGCTGTTGCAGCGACACCGGATCCTCACCCAGGTCTCCGGCGACCACCTGGAGGTGATCAAGCTGATCCCGCCGCTGATCGTCGGCGAGCGGGAGGTGGACCGCTTCGTGGACGCCTTCACGGACGTGATGGACGACGCCCACCGTGGCAGTGGGCTGATGTGGGACTTCGGCAAGACACTGGTCAAGCAGGCGGTGGCGAACCGCTGACCAGACGGGGTCTTGCCCCCTGAGGCAAAAAGTTTGCCCCAAGGGCAAGACCCCGGCTGAATGGGGAGCATGAGCTCTCCCGAGTCCGAGCCTTCGGTGGAGGCGGTCCCGCTCGTCGCGCCCCAGCTCCGTGCCCTGCGCCGCCGGGCCTCCCTCACCCTGGAGTCCGCCGCCCGCGCCGCCGGCCTGTCGCCCGCCCCGGCCTGACTGGCATGGAGCCCGGTCCTACGCTCCGTAGCGCACCTGATACGCCCGGTGTGTCGTTGGGGGCGACAATCAAGTCCCCGACTACGAGCGAATCCCCGCACTTGCTCCGGCGGCTGGAAGGGTCGTCGTCGGACAGGCATGACCTGTCAAACTCCCCGGAGCGATCCAGGGGAGAGTCTCCCGGGCCGCCCGGGAGAGAACTTCAAGGTACGACCGTCTCGGAGCCGATGAGACAGTTGCCGACGGGGACGCGGCATGCAGGCACTGCCTCCGCGTCCCGTCCGGCACCTCGGCGGGACACCACGCACCGACTCGCGCCGGGCGACAGCGCGCACTCCGACTCGCTGACCCCGCACCGCATCGCCGCCGAAGACCGCGACGGCGTCGAGCTCCTGTTCGTCCACACCCTGCTGCAGAGCCCCACGGCCACGCTGTGCCTGGGCCCCATCCCTGGAGAGACGCCATGAGAGACATGGAGGAGAAGTTCCCCCGCGCCCTGTGGGTGCGCCTCATCATCTACATCGCGGTGGGGCACCTCTTCGCGGCCTTCATCTACCTGCTGTTCGAGGTCGGAGTGAAACGGTGAGCGCTCAGTCGAGCAGCCGCTCCCGCAGGCGCTCCCGGAGCTCCGGGGAGACCCCGAGGCCCTTCTCCAGGTAGGTCTCGACGCCGCCCCAGATTTCCTCGATGGTCTCGAAGGCCGCCGCCAGATACTCGGCGCGCGCCTCGAACAGGGGGCTGAGCAGCTCCATGACCTCGGGGGAGTAGGCCGAGGCGGAGTTGCCGCTGCGGTGCACCTTGTAGCGGCGGTGCTTGGCGTTCGACTCCAGGTAGTCGGCGAGGATCGCCTCGCGCTCGACGCCCAGGGTGAGCAGCGTCACGGCTATCGACAGACCCGCGCGGTCCTTGCCCGCCGCACAGTGCATCAGCGCCGGGACGCTGTCCTCGGCGAGCGAGCGCAGCACCTGCGTGTGCTCGGCGGTGCGCTCCTTGATGATCGCGCGGTACGCGGTGATCATCCGGTTCGCGGCCTTGCCGTCCGACAGGATCGCCCGCAGCTGGTCGAGGTCGCCGTCGCGGACCATCTTCCAGAACTCGGCGCCGTCCGCGGGGTCGGTCAGCGGCAGGTTCACATTGCGCACGCCCGGCAGCTCGACGTCGGGCCCCTCCAGCTTCTGGTCCGCCGCGTTGCGGAAGTCGAAGATCGTGTGCAGGTCCAGGGAGGCGAGGAAGGCGGCGTCCTCCTCGGTCGCGTGTGCGAGATGGCCGCTGCGGAACAGCACTCCGTGCCGCACCCGCCGTCCGTCCACGGTCGGCAGCCCGCCCACGTCCCGGAAGTTGCGCACTCCGGTCAGCTCGGGCTCGGTCGACGGGACCTGCTGCGTCACGAGAGCTCCTCCCCTTCGATCCCGCCTGCGCGGCTCGGCGGCGGGCACGCACTCGACCATACGACATGGATTCCTGGGGCAATGAGTTGTCCACAGGCGTTGCACCGCGGGCTCACGGCCCTTGATGATGTTGACGCTTGAGCGCACCTGTTCGTGTCTGTTCGTATCTGTGAGGGACTGGATGCTGGAGATCGCCGAGAACGGCCGTACGTGGATTCTGTCCGGGCCGGCCAGCAGTTACGCCGTCCATCTCACCGACGGCGACGAGCTGCTCCACCTGCACTGGGGGCCACGGATCGCCCTCGCCGACGCCGAGGCGCTCGCCGTACGGCCGCTGCCGGACTACTGGGCCTTCGAGTCCCCTCTCGACGGACGCGAGGAGTACCCGGTCGAGGGCGGCCCCCGCTTCGTGCGTCCCGCCCTGTCGGTGCGCGCCGAGGAGGGGCGCGGCACCGAGTGGCGTTTCGAGGCGTACGGCACCGAGGGCGAGGAGCTGCGGCTGCGGTTCCGTGACGGCGGGCTGGCGATCACGCTGCACTACCGCATGCGGGAGGACGTCGTCGAGCGTTGGGTGACCCTGGACAACGAGGGACCCGCGGTGGAACTCCTGCGCGCCGACTCCGCCACCTGGACCCTGCCCGACCGCGACGGCTGGCGGCTGTCCCAGTTGCACGGCCGCTGGGCCGCGGAGTCCCGGCTCGTGCGCTCCCCTCTCACCTACGGCGAGAAGGTCATCGGCAGCCGGCGAGGCCACACCGGGCACCAGCACCTGCCCTGGGTCGCGCTCGACACGGACGCGACCGAGGAACGCGGTGAGGTCTACGGCTGTGCCCTCGGCTGGTCCGGCTCCTGGCGCATCGCCGTGGCCCAACTCCCGGACGCGCGCGTGCAGATCACCGGCGGGACCGGGTACGACGACTCCGGTCTGCTCCGTCTGGAGGCGGGGGAGTCCTTCACCACGCCCGTCTTCGCCGGCCTGTGGAGCGACGGCGGCCTCGGCGGGGCGAGCCGGGCCTGGCACGCCTACCAGCGCGCGCACGTCATCCCCGACGCGGACCGGGACCGGCCGGTCCTGTTCAACTCCTGGGAGGCCACGGAGTTCGACATCTCCGAGGAACAGCAGCGGGTGCTGGCGCGGCGGGCCGCGGCGATGGGCGTCGAGCTGTTCGTGGTCGACGACGGCTGGTTCGGGGCGCGTACCAGCGACCGCGCCGGACTCGGTGACTGGACGCCCAACCCGGACCGCTTCCCCCGCGGCCTCAAGCCCCTCGGCGACTACGTGCACGGGCTCGGCATGCGGTTCGGTATCTGGGTCGAGCCGGAGATGGTCAACCCGGACAGCGACCTGTACCGGGCCCATCCGGACTGGGTGCAGCACCAATCGGGACGAAAGCGGACGGAGTTCCGCAATCAGCTCGTACTGAACCTCGCGCGCGAGGACGTTCAGGAGTACCTCTGGGAGCAGCTCGACGAGCTCCTCTCCAGCGCCCCGATCGACTACGTGAAGTGGGACTTCAACCGCTGCTTCACCGACGCGGGCTGGCCCGGCGAGCCCTACCCGCAGCGCCTGTGGGTCGACCACGTGCACGCCCTGTACGGCCTCCTGGACCGGCTGCGGGCCGCCCACCCGGGCGTCGCCTTCGAGTCCTGCTCGGGCGGCGGCGGCCGGATCGACCTCGGTGTCATGAGCCGTACGGACCAGGTGTGGACCTCCGACAACACCGACCCGCTCGACCGGCTCACCATCCAGCATGGCTTCAGTCAGATCCACCCGGCCCGGGTCATGGCGGCCTGGGTCACCGACAGCCCTAACGCCATGCTCAACGGCCGGGTCAGCTCGCTGCGCTTCCGGTTCGTCAGTGCCATGGCCGGGGTGCTCGGGGTCGGCGGCGACCTCGCCCGGTGGACCGAGGAGGAACTCGCCGAAGCCCGCGACTGGGTGGGTCTCTACAAGGAGATCCGGCCCCTCGTGCAGCGCGGCGACCTCTACCGGCTGCGGCCTCCGGAGGGCGGGCTGAGCGCGGTGCAGTACGTGCTCGGCGACGAGACGGTCGTCCTCGCCTGGCTCCAGGCGCAGCGTTACGGCGAGCCCGTTCCGGCGGTGCGGCTGCGCGGCCTCGACCCGACAGCGTCGTATGAATGCCGCGAAACGGGCGAAGTTCACCGGGGTGCGGTGCTGCTGCACCACGGGATGCGGACGGGGCTGCGGGGTGACCTTGATGCGACGGTTCTCCGGCTGCGTCGCATCTGAGGCTTCTGCCCGAATTAGCGTCCTTCATTCCAACTCCTTCTGGAATTAAGGGAGCTGAGAGGGTCACGTGAGGAGTGTCATATTCGTGACCGAGCGTCGCCCGTCATGTTCACGTAATTTACGTGGTTTTCAAGGGCGTTTGACCAAAAGAGAGGTTCGGAAATTCACGCAGGGTGACGGGGAATTCTCGTAACGGATCAACTCGGACGCATTCACAGGCAACCTCTACTTGTCCCTGTGCGTCTGGGTCGCTTACGTTCACCACCGATCCGGACGGACGCCCAATCCTGCCGCCGCCCGGAGCCCGCACACAATCACCCGTACACGGCAGGAGCGGGGGACCCACAGGCACAACCGCCTGCTCCGGTCTCCGGAACAGGCTAGGGGTAAAGCCGCGCTTCGGCGCGGCCGGGCATCTCCAGTCCGCACCCGACAGCTCACCTCGTAGGCGCCGGAGAGGAATTCGCCATGCCCGCGAAGGGTAAGCACCGCCGTCCCAAGTCCCAGCGTTTCACCCGCTCCATCGCCGTCGCCGGAACCGGCGGCGCCGCGCTCGCCCTCCCGCTTCTGGGGGCCACCGGCGCCCATGCCGCGACCGGTCAGTCCGTTTCGGAAAAGGCCGTTCAGTCGTCCGTTCCGGCCACTCGGAAGGCCGAAAAGGTGGTGGCTGAAAAGAAGCAGGCCGCTAAGGCCGAAGGCGTGAAGACCTATTCGGTGAAGGCCGGCGACTATCTCGCCAAGATCGCCGATGAGCAGAACGTCAGCGGTGGCTGGAAGAAGCTCTACGCCGACAACCGTGAAGTCGTCGGCGACGACCCGTCGCTGATCCACCCCGGCCTGAAGCTCACGCTCGGCAAGAAGGCGACGACTGGCACCACCAAGGCGCCGTCCGCCCCGTCCTCTTCCTCCAAGGCGTCTGGTTCGTCGGATTCGTCCGCGGCGCCGAAGTCGTCCTCCTCGGCGAAGTCGAACTCGACGGCCGCCGAGCAGAGCTCCGAGGCCACCGGCACCTCCAGCGGCTTCAGCACGCCCGTGTCCGGCGCCGTGAGCACCGCCTACCGCGTGGCGGGCAGCATGTGGTCCAGCGGGTACCACACCGGCGTCGACTTCGCGGCCCCGACCGGCACCTCGCTCAAGGCCGTGGGCGCGGGCACGGTCGTCTCCGCCGGCTGGGGCGGTGCGTACGGCAACCAGGTCGTCATCAGGCTCGCCGACGGCCACTACGCCCAGTACGCCCACATGTCCTCGATCTCCGTCTCGAACGGTCAGTCCGTGACCGCGGGCCAGCAGATCGGCCTCTCGGGCGCGACCGGCAACGTGACCGGCCCGCACCTGCACTTCGAGATCCGCACCGGCCCGGGCTACGGCTCGGACGTGGACCCGGTCGCCTACCTGCGCTCCAAGGGCGTCTCCGTCGGCTGACGCCCCACCCGACCGCCTGCCTGACACGCCGCCGAAGGCCGGACCCCGATCCCCGGGTCCGGCCTTCGGTGTGTCGCGGTGTCAGGGTGTCTGGGGTGTCTGGGGTGTCGACAGGGAGGGGATGGAGGGAACAAAGTGAACTCCGTAGCACTGCAAGCGCTTTCTGCTACCTTCTGCGACCTATGGAGGTTCCCGTGACGACCACACGCAGAGCTTTCGGAGCCTTGACGGCCGGTGCCGCCCTCGCGGCCCTCGCCCCCACGCCGGCGACCGCGACGCCCGGCCACCGACGCGGCCGGCTCATCGCCCGCGACGACTTCCGGCACGGACTCGACCGGTGGGCCGTCGAACTCCAGGGCGGTGGCACCGTCGCCGCGTCCCGGGGCGTGCTGGAGATCGACGTGCCGAGTGGAGCGACGGTCTGGTTCAAGAAGAGACTCGAAGGGCCGTACATCCTGGAGTACACCGCCACGCCGGTGTCGGAGGGCGGCGTCAACGACCGCGTCTCGGACCTCAACAACTTCTGGAACGCGGTCGACGTCCGCTCCCCGGACGACCTCTTCGCCACACCGAGGAGCGGGGCGCTGGCGGAGTACGACCACCTGAAGACGTACTACTCCGGATACGGCGCCAACTACAACACCACCACCCGGCTGCGCCGATACGTCGGCGAGGCGGGCGTCCGCCCGCTGGTCCACGACTACACCGAGCCGCTGCTCGTGGCCAACCGGCCCCACCGCGTCCGTATCGTCTCCGACGGCTCGACGGTCCAGTGGTGGAACAACGGGCGGCTCGTCTTCGACTACACCGACCCGGAGCCGTACACGGAAGGGCACTTCGCCTTCCGGACGGTGTGGAGTCACTTCCGGATCAGGGGCTTCCGGGTGTGGCGATGGATGCCCCAACACCGCTGATCAGCGGCCTATTCCGGGCTTGACCAATCCTTGAAGAGTGGCTTATCTCACCGCCCGTCAACCCTTTCCTACGGTCGCGTAGCTCACATCCGAAGGGGAATCATGATCCGACGTGGCAGACGATTCGAAGAATGACAACAGTTCAGTGATCGGGTCGTACGTGGCGGTGGGGGACAGCTTCACCGAGGGCGTCGGCGACCCCGGACCCGACGGGGCGCTCGTCGGCTGGGCCGACCGGTTCGCGGTACTGCTCGCGGACCGGCGGCCCGAGGGCGACTTCAAGTACACGAACCTCGCCGTGCGCGGCAGGCTGCTCGACCAGATCGTGGCGGAACAGGTCCCGCAGGCGATCGAACTGGCGCCGGACCTGGTGTCGTTCTGCGCCGGGGGCAACGACATACTCCGGCCCGGCACCGACCCCGACGAGGTCGCCGAGCGCTTCGAGCGGGCGATCGTCCGGCTCACGGCCGTCGCGGGCACGGTGCTGGTGACGACCGGCTTCGACACTCGTGGCGTTCCCGTGCTCAGGCACCTGCGCGGCAAGATCGCCACCTACAACGGGCATGTGCGGGCCGTCGCCGACCGGTACGGCTGCCCGGTCCTCGACCTGTGGTCCCTGAAGACCGTGCAGGACCGCCGGGCCTGGGACGACGACCGGCTCCACCTCTCGCCCGAGGGGCACACGCGCGTGGCGCTGCGCGCCGGACAGGTCCTCGGCCTCGAGATCCCGGCCGACCCGGACCAGCCCTGGCCCCCGCTCCCGCAGCGCGGCACGCTCGAGGTGCGGCGGGACGACGTCCACTGGGCGCGCGAGTACCTGGTGCCGTGGATCGGCCGCCGGCTGCGCGGGGAGTCGTCGGGGGACCATGTGACGGCCAAGGGCACGCTGTCGCCGCACGACATCAAGACGCGGATAGCTTCGGTGGCTTGAGGGGCTTCGGATGCCCGGACGGCACCGGCCGGGCATCCGGGTTCCGAGGGTGGGGCGGCACCGCCCTTGCGGCGCTGGATGCGGAGACCAGGACGGCGAACGCGCTGCTGATGGTCGTACGCGAGCAGGATGCGGCCGAGAGCGACCTCCGCACCGAGAACTTGTCTCGAGCCGGCCCCTTTTGCCGGGGAGGACCCGGTGACGGCCAGGGTCAGCGCGGTGTAGTGGCTGGACCGACCGCGGGCAGGGAGCTCACCGGTCCCTTCGTCAACGCCTCTCGCCCCAGCCCCAGTTCCCGGGCCAGCGCCTCGTCCACCCACTCCTGCGCCCGCGCCCGCGACACCGCACCCGCGTAGGACGTCAGCTGCACGGCGAGCCCGTCGAGCAGGGCCGTCAGGCGCAGGGCCGTGCCGCCCGGGTCGGGGCAGCGGAACTCGCCCGCGGCCACGCCCTCGGCGATCACGTCGGCGATCGCCGCCTTCCACCGTCTGTCGAGGTCCCGCGTGACCTCCTGCAGCGCGGGCTCCCGCAGCGCCGCAGCCCAGCCCTCTATCCACAGCCGCCAGCCCTTGGCCTGACCCGTCGGGGCGTACCAGCGCACGGCCGCGCGCAGTCGGCGCAGCGCCGTCGTACGGCGGCCCAGCAGCTTGCGCAGACGGGCGAGATCGTCCTCGGCCGCGTACGTGAACGCGGCGGCGACCAACTTCTCCTTGGTGGAGAAGTGATAGAGCACCAGGGCGTTGCTCACGCCGAGCGCCGAGGCCACGTCGGCGATCCTGACCGCCGCCACGCCCCGCGCCTCGATCTGCTCGATGGCGGCCCGCAACAGCTCCTCACGCCGCTCCGCCACGCTCAACCGCACTCTCACCACGCGGTCAGCCTATTCCGTCGGCGGCGACGGTGGCGGAGGGAGGCCGGCTGCTTCGGGGCGGGCGGATCGGGGCACGGGCCTGCGGGCGCAGCCCCAGTGGGGCCGGCGGGAGCTCCGGCGTGGCCGGGGCGAGGCCGCGGGATCGGGAGCGGAGTCCCAGTGGGGGCAGGGCAGGCCCCGGCGGGGTCCAGGGGGTGAGCGGAGCCCAGTGGGGTTCGGGGGCGGAGCTCCTGCAGGGGGCGGGAGCGGGCCCCAGGAGGGGTGCAGGGGCGGAGTCTCCGGCGGGGTCTGGGGGCGGGCCCCTGGGTGGGGTTCGGGGAGGCGGGGCCAGTGGGGTTCGGGGTCGGAGTTCCGGCGGGGTTCGGGGCTGGAGGCTCCTGCGGGGGCGGGAGCGGGGCCCTGGGAGGGGTGCAGGGAGCAGGGCCCTGGGAGGGGTGCAGGGGGCGGGCCCCTGGGTGGGGTTCGGGGAGCCGGGGCCAGCGGGGTTCGGGGTCGGGGCTCCGGCGGGGGTCGGCAAGCGGGGCCCTGGGAGGGGTGCAGGGGGTGGAGTCTCCGGCGGGGGTCTGGGATGGCGGGACCCGGTGGGGTTCGGGGATCGGGCCTCAGCGGGGTTCGGGGGTCGGAGCCCCAATGGGGGGCCGGGGCTGGAGCCTCGGCGGGGGCGGGAGCGGGGCCCTGGGAGGGGCGCGGGGGGCGGAGTCCCCGCCGGGGTCTGGGCGGAGCCCCAGGGCGAGGGGTCACCTCATGGCCGACCGAGTCGGGTGGCGGTGGGTGAAGGACAGGGGGGGCCGGCGGGACGGAGCCCCCTGGCCGGGCCGAAGGGGCAGAGCCCCGGCGATCCCGCCTCACCGGTACCACCCGAACCGCTCGGCGATCACCGGCAGCCGGTCCGCGACCAGGGCGTGCGCGGCGGCCCTGGGTGTCGTGCCGTCGGCCTCCGCGCGGGCCAGCATCTGCTCGACCAGGGCGCGCATCGAGCGGCGCGTGTGGGCGAACGCCGCCTCCGCGTCCGCGCCGATGTCTCCGAACAGCGTCCACCACCACCAGGCGTTCGTCCCCGAGTTGACGACCACGTCCGGCAGCACGGTGACGCCACGCGCGGCCAGCAGCTCCTCCGCCTCCGGCAGGACCGGCATGTTGGCCGCCTCGACGATCCAGCGGGCGCCGATCCGCTCCTGGTTCGACGTGTCGATCGCGTAAGAGACGGCCGCGGGCACCAGCACCTCCGCGTCGGCGGACAACCAGGCCTCACCGGGCAGCTCGCGGTCCTCGGGGCGCAGTGCGGAGCGGTCCACGGTGCCGTACGCGTCCCGCGCGGCGAGCAGCGCCTCGACGTCGAGCCCGGCCGGGTCGGCGATCGTGCCCTTGATGTCGGCGACGGCCACGACCGTGAGTCCCGCGCGCGTGAGGAAGCGTGCCGTGGCCCCGCCCATGGTGCCCAGGCCCTGCACGGCGACCCGCGTGCCCGCGTACGGCACACCGGCCCGGTCCAGGGCCGCGAGCACCGACTCGGCGACCCCGCAGCCGCCGACCAGTTCGTCGAGCCCGATGCCGTCCACCTCGACCGCGAACGCGTCCGCCAGCCGCCGCCGTGCCGCGGCCTCGTCGTCGAGGAGCGGATACACGGCCTGGACGGACGACACGAGTCCCGCCTCGATGGCCGCCCGGTCCACCAGGTCCTGGGTCAGGCCGAGGTCCTCGCCCGTGGTCCACATGCTCTCGATGTACGGCCGCATGGCGCGCAGGTACCGCACCAGGAGTCCGTACGCCCCCGGATCCTGCGGATCGCAGTCGATGCCGCCCTTCGCTCCGCCCAGGGGGACGTAGCGGCCCTCGGGGTTGTAGTGCAGGGCCTCCTTCATGGTCATCCCGCGGGCGAGCCCGGTGACCTCCTCCAGCGTGCAGCCCGCGCGCATGCGCAGCCCGCCGCTGGACACGCCGCGCACCAGCCGGTCGACGACCAGGAAACCCTGACGACCGGTGAGGTGGTCGGTCCAGGTGAGGGACATCACAGGGGCGGTCATGCGGTCTCCCGGGGACGACGAGCCTCCGGGGCCGCGGGCTGCCCGTCACAGGCTGGTTACTGAATGACGAGTCAGTATCCGGAGCGGCGTCCCGTCCTGTCAATGTGCCGAACGATCACAAGGGGGCAATCCGGTTGTCAGAGCGGCCGACCATAATGGAATGCCTCACCGACTCCACCTGGAGGTACACCGTGACCGGTTTCCGTCCCCCGAGCTCCGGGCTCCGTGCGTTGCGGCCCGCGGCCTTCGGCGCGGACCCGAGCGGTGAGCGCCTGGCGCGCATCCGCAGATCGCCCCATTTCAAGGACGGGGTCTTCCAGAACCCCGGGGGCACCGCCCGCACCCGGCCCTCCGGTTCGATGCTGGAGTTCGCGAAGGTCTTCTTCGACAAGGACCAGCGGCCCCGCCGTGCCCCGAAGGGCACAGTCCCGCTGCACGCCACCACGCTCGCCGACATCGCCGAGCCCCCCGCCACCGGCCTGCGCCTGACCTGGATGGGGCACTCCAGCGTGCTCGCGGAGATAGACGGGCAGCGCGTGCTCTTCGACCCCGTCTGGGGCGAGCGCTGCTCCCCGTTCCCCTTCGCCGGGCCCAAGCGGCTGCACCCGGTGCCCCTGCCGCTGGCCGCGCTCGGCCCGGTCGACGTCGTCGTCATCTCGCACGACCATTACGACCACCTGGACATGCCCACGATCAAGGCGCTGGCCGGCACCGACACGCTGTTCGCCGTGCCGCTCGGCGTCGGTGCCCACCTCGAGCGCTGGGGTGTGTCCGCCGACCGGCTGCGCGAGCTGGACTGGCACGAGGCGACGAAGGTCGGCGGGCTCACCCTGACCGCCACGCCGGCCCGCCACTTCTGCGGCCGCGGCCTGCGCAACACCCAGCACACGCTCTGGGCCTCCTGGGCCGTCGCCGGGGACGAGCACCGGATCTACCACAGCGGTGACACCGGCTACTTCGAGGGCTTCAAGGACATCGGTGCCGAGCACGGCCCCTTCGACGCCACGATGATCCAGATCGGCGCCTACAGCGACTTCTGGCCCGACATCCACATGACGCCCGAGGAGGGCACGCGCGCCCACCTCGATCTCCAGGGCGGCGAGCCGCACGGCGTGCTGCTGCCGATCCACTGGGCCACCTTCAATCTGGCCACCCACCCGTGGGCGGAGCCCGGCGAGGGCACGCTCGCGGCTGCCCGCGCGGCGGGTGCCCCGATCGCCCTGCCCCGGCCCGGCGAGCCCTTCGAGCCCACGGCGGAGACGGTCCCGGCCGAACCGTGGTGGCGAGGGGTGGCCATGGCGCCGACCGGCGGGTGGCCGGCGGCCGAGGTGCTCACCGAGGTGGCGATCAAGAAGACGACCGACTCGGCGGCGGGAGAGCAGGCCAAAGCCGATACGGACAGTGACATTCGGAAGGGTGCGGGCGAGGGGACGGGAGACCCCGAAACCGTCCCGGCGGGCTGAGCGCGGACGGAGATTAGTGAAACGGCGAGGGCCGGAGAGCGAGGAGCTCTCCGGCCCTCGCCGTTTTCCGTGACCGCTTCTGACCAGGTCTGATCGATGACTTGTTCTTCGGAGGCGTATCGATGAGGGGTTTATCGGTCTGTCGTACGAAGCCTCATACCAGAGCGGGAAGCTCTCCGTATGAGTTTGTCAACTGCCCACCGCACATGATGCAGGTGCGACTACTGTGAGTGTCCGTCGGGCGACGCAGGGCCGAGTCGGCTCTCTCGACGGACCGGATCAGGAAGCGGGGCTGGCAGACGCAGCCGCGCGGCGCAGGAGGGAGTCGACACGATGGGGGCCGCCCCTGTTCGACCGCAGCGCACCGGGACCGGCGAACCCGACAGGACTCACCCGAGGCCCCCCGGCCATCAGGCCCGACGGACCAGTACGACGAGGACACCGATGTCTCACCTCCGCGCCCCGGCCGCACGCGCAGACCGCCGTGAGAGCGGGCGGCACGGCCGGCCGGCCGCCCGCGCCGTCACCGCGCTGCCCGAGACCCACATACGGCCCCAACTGCTGCGTCTCGCCGTGCTGCCGCCCGTCGCCGTCGCCCTCAGCGGCTGCGCCGCCGTCCTGTTCACCGTCCGCTCCACCGGAGCACGTCCCAGCCTCACCCTCTGGGGTGTGCTGGCCGGAGCGGTCTCGGTGACCTGCGCGGGCATCCTGATCGCCGCCGTGGCCGCCGATCGCGCCGCCCGGTCCGTGAGCGACCGCGTCGCCGCCCTGCGCCGCAGCAGCGCTCGCGGCGAGGCCGATCTGCGGGCCCTGCTCGAGGCACTCAGGCGCGGCGACGGACCGCCCCAGCGCAAGTCGCGCAGCGGCCCGCCCGAGGACGCCGACGACTTCGAACTGCTCGCCGCCGACCTGGCCCGCGCCCACGACGGCGCCGTCACCGCCGTCGTGCAGGCCGCCCAGCTCTCCAGCCAGGCGGGCAGCGAGCAGAAGCTGGAGGTCTTCCTCAACCTCGCCAGACGGCTGCAGTCGCTCGTGCACCGGGAGATCTCCATCCTCGACGAGCTGGAGAACGAGATCGAGGACCCCGACCTGCTCAAGGGCCTCTTCCACGTCGACCACCTCGCCACCCGCATCCGCCGCCACGCCGAGAACCTCGCCGTGCTCGGCGGCGCCGTCTCGCGCCGGCAGTGGAGCAACCCGGTGTCCATGACCGAGGTGCTGCGCTCGGCCATCGCCGAGGTCGAGCAGTACTCCCGGGTCAAGCTCGTGCCGCCGATCGACGGCGAGCTGCGCGGCCACGCCGTCGCCGACGTGATCCACCTGCTGGCCGAACTCGTCGAGAACGCCACGGTGTTCTCCGCCCCGCACACCCAAGTGCTGCTGCGCGCCAACCTCGTCACCTCGGGACTCGCCGTCGAGGTGGAGGACCGCGGGCTCGGCATGCCCGTCGGTGAGCAGCACCGTATGAACGCCCTGCTCGCCGACCCGGACCAGGTCAACGTGGCCAGCCTGCTGGCGGACGGCCGCATCGGGCTGTTCGTGGTCTCGCAACTCGCCAAGCGGCACGGCATCCACGTCCGCCTGCAGTCCAACATCTACGGCGGGGTCCAGGCCGTGCTGGTCGTGCCGCAGGCACTGCTGGGTACGGCGCCGGCCGCCCCCGGAGCCGTACCGCGGCCGCAGGACACCACGGCGGGCGGGCCCGAGCCGACCGCGGCGGCGCAGCAGCGTCCGCAGCCCGGAACCGAGGCGGGAGGCCGGGGCACGCCGTCAGTCCCACCCGCCGTGCCGCGTCCGCGGCAGCGGGACACCCAGCCTCCGACGGCGGGGGAGGCCGTCCGGACCACGCCCCCGGCGCCCAGCAGCGGAGGACCGGCGCCGCTGCCCGTGCGCGGGGTCCACCAGGAGCGGCCCAATCCGGCCGAGGCCCGGCCCGGCATCAGGCCCGACCACCGGCGGATCGTCGCGGAGAACACGGCCACACCGCCCACCCCCCGCAACGGCGCCGTGCGCGGCACCATGGGCAAGCCCCAACTTCCCCGGCGCCGGGCCCAGGAGCACATCGCGCCGCAGCTGCGCGACGGACCGGCGCCGCGCCAGGACTCCGAGTACCTGGCCGGCCACGACCCGGGTCTGATGGCGGCCTTCCAACGGGGCATCGACCTCGCCGAGGCCCAGCAGCACCTGGAGCCGACGTACGACGAGCCGACGACGCGAACGGGGTCGGTCCACCGGGAGACGGCGCGTCTCGAATCGGCACATGACTCGACACACTCGACACATGGGGGCACCGCACATCGCGGGGCGATTCCCCTGGGGCCGGCGCCCATGGGTTCAGCCCACACAGACGTCAGTTCAGCCTCCCTGGACCGGGGATCGGCCTCCACGGGGCCCGTGCACATGGATTCCGCGCACACGGAGTCGGCCCACATAACCGAGGCGCGCCCTGGGCACGGGCCCGCGTCGCACGAGGCGCGCGGCCTGCGGGGCAGCGTCCCCGCGCCCGGTCTCGACCTCGACCTCGACCACACCACCCGGCACGACGGGAGCGCACCCGCCGGATGATGACCCCCGCTTCCACCCCCACCCCCAGCGCTCCCGCAGACCTTCGTACCTCAAGGAGTCGATCCACCATGGCGAGCGAAGCGCCGACCGGCCATGTATCCGATCTCGACTGGCTGATGAGCGGCCTCGTGCAGCGCGTACCGCACACCATCAGCGCGGTCCTGCTGTCCAGCGACGGGCTCGTGAAGTCGGTCCACGGCCTCGACCCCGACAGCGCCGACCACATGGCCGCCCTGGCCTCCGGCCTCTACTCCCTCGGCCGCAGCGCCGGCGTCCGCTTCGCCGACGGCGGCGACGTCCGCCAGGTCGTCGTCGAACTCGACTCGACCCTCCTGTTCGTCACGACCGCCGGCTCCGGCACCTGTCTCGCCGTCCTCGCCGGCCGCGAGGCCGACGCGGCCGTGCTGGGCTACGAGATGGCGATGCTGGTCAAGAGCGTCCGCCCCTACCTGGTGACCGCACCCCGGCAGCACTCCGTCGAACCCACGGCGATGAGGCCTTGAGCGTGACGGCGACCGGCGACGGGCCCTGGCTCGATGAAGCGGCCGGACGGCTGGTGCGCCCCTTCACGGTCAGCAACGGTCGCACCCGGCCCACCATCGCGTTCGACCTGTTGTCGCACGTGATGGCCACCGGAGCCACCCCCCTCGGCTACCTCGGCCCCGAGCACGCGCAGGCGCTCGACCTGTGCCGCGCCCCGGTCTCGGTCGCCGAGGTCGCCGCCCACCTGAAGCTGCCGGCGGTGGTCACCAAGGTGCTGCTGTCGGACCTCGTCGACTGCGGGGCGCTGACCACCAAGCTCCCCGAGTTCCACCAAAACCCGACTGACCGGGCCCTTCTGGAGGCAGTGCTCGATGGACTACGACGACAGCTCTGACCCCTTCCCCACCGCACTGAAGATCCTGGTGGCGGGAGGGTTCGGAGTCGGCAAGACGACCTTCGTGGGCGCGGTCAGCGAGATCGCGCCGCTCAGTACGGAGGAACTGCTCACCACGGTCAGCGCCGCGACCGACAGCCTCGACGGCATCGAGAACAAGGTCGAGACGACGGTGGCCATGGACTTCGGCCGCATCACCCTCGACCAGGAACACGTCCTGTACCTGTTCGGCACGCCCGGGCAGGAGCGGTTCTGGTTCATGTGGGACGAGCTCTCGGAGGGTGCGCTGGGCGCGGTCATCCTCGCCGACACCCGTCGCCTGGAGGACTGCTTCGCCGCCGTCGACTTCTTCGAGCAGCGTGGCCTCGGCTTCATCGTCGCGATCAACGAGTTCGACGGCTCGTACCGGTACGACCCCGAGGAGGTCCGCGCCGCCATCGACCTCCCCGAGGAGATCCCCATCGTCCGCTGCGACGCCCGGATCTCCAGCTCCGGGGTCCAGACCCTGCTCACCCTCGTACGACACCTCATCGCCCACAGCCCGGC
Organism: Streptomyces sp. NPDC002838; assembly: GCF_040295365.1. Taxonomy (NCBI): domain Bacteria; kingdom Bacillati; phylum Actinomycetota; class Actinomycetes; order Kitasatosporales; family Streptomycetaceae; genus Streptomyces; species Streptomyces sp. NPDC002838. Next base: position 100,719 of record NZ_JBEOVF010000026.1, read on the forward strand.
CGTCGCGCCCAGCCACGGCGCCCACATGTGACCCACGCACACACCGCCACGGAGCCGCATATGACCTACGTCCACCGCGACGGAGTTCGCCCATGAGCTACGACCTGCCCCGCCCGGCCGGTCGACTGCTGCTCACCCCCGAGGACAGGGAGGCCGCCGCCCGGGTACGGCGCCTGCGCCGACTGGGGCTGGGAGAGCACCCGGAGCCCGCCCTCGACGCCTTCGCGGCCCGCCTCGCCGAGTGCGCGGGGACGCCGTACGCCATGGTCAACTTCATCGACGAGCACCGGCAGTTCTTCGCGGGCCTGCACGTCCCGGCCATCAGGCCGACCGTCAGGCTGTCGGCGGACACCGAGGAGAGCACCCCGGAGCTGGGTCGCCACCTGGAGCGCGACCACGGGTTCTGCCCCCATGTGGTGGTCCGGCGCAAGGCGTTGGTGCTGGAGGACGTACGCGACTATCCGCGGTTCGCGGGCAACCCCATCGTCGACGAGTTCGGCATCCGCTCCTATCTCGGCGCGCCCCTCGTCGACAGCACAGGCATGGTGCTGGGTACCGTGTGCGTCGCCGACATCGAACCGCGGCCCTGGGGCAGATCCGGCCTGGAGACCATCAAGTCGGCGGCCGCCGAGCTCGTCGTACGGCTGGAGCGGCGGGAGGACGGCGGACTCTTGATCTGACGCTCCGCCCCCGGGCCGGGGCAGCGGCGGACGTCGACGGGAGGGCCAGCCGGGCCCGGTGCCGGGTGAGGCGGCGGGCGCCGACGGTACCGCCGCGGTCGACGGCGGCTTTGACACCGACGAAGATCTTTCCCTCAAGGACCGCTGCCGACAGGACCTCGCGCCAGGTGCGGTCCCCAGGGCCCTCTCCCATCGGGCCGGGGTCGGTGACCCACCACCTCAGGACTCAAGGCGGCGGCGGTCCTCCTCGTCCCACTTCCGGGTGTCGCGCGGCTGCACATACGGCTCCTTCTCGGCCGGGTGACCGCCCGCGACAGCGCGCTGGCGAGACAGCTCCGCATCGAACTCCAGACCGAGCAGGATCGCCAGATTCGTGATCCACAGCCACACCAGGAAAACGATCACACCGGCGAGCGTGCCGTAGGTCTTGTTGTACGCGGCGAAGTTCGCCACGTAGAACGCGAACCCGGCCGAGGCGATCATCCAGATCACCAGCGCCAGGAAACTGCCCGGCGTGATCCAGCGGAAGCCGCGGACCTTCGCGTTCGGCGTCGCCCAGTACAGGATCGCGATCATGATCGTGACCAGGAGCACCAGCACCGGCCACTTCGCGATCGACCACACCGTCAGCGCTGTGTCACCGACCCCGAGCGCGGTACCCACCTCCCGTGCGAGACCGCCGGTGAACACCACGATCAGCGCACTGACCACGGTGAGGATCATCAGCACCACGGTCACCCCGACCCGTACCGGCAGCACCTTCCACACCGGACGGCCCTCGGGGACGTCGTAGACCGCGTTCGCGCTCCGGATGAACGCGGCGACATAGCCGGACGCCGACCACACCGCGACCACCAGACCCACGATCGCCATGACCGAGCCGATCCCGGCATTGCCCTGCAACTGCTCCACCGCGTTGCGCAGAACGTCCTGCGCCGCGCCCGGGGCGAGATTCTGGATGTTGTCCAGCACCTGCTGCGTCGCCGACCGGCCGACGACACCGAGCAGCGAGATCAGCGCGAGCAGTGCCGGGAACAGCGCCAGGATCCCGTAATAGGTCAGCGCCGCGGCCCGGTCGGCCAGCTCGTCCTTCTTGAACTCCTTGAGGGTGCCTTTCAGCACCGCCCCCCAGGAGCGCCTGGGCAGATCGGTCGGAGTGTCCGGCGCCTGCTGCTCCACCCGCTCGTCCGGCCCCGTCTCCGGTGCCTCCCGTGCCCGCACGGCATCGGCCTTCTGGCCGGCCGCGCCGTGCCTTCCATGCCGTTTCAGTGTCCGTATCATTCCGCCCGAGTATCCGGCTGAGCACCACACATACGCGCAGGGAGAATCCATCGGTGCCCGCGTGAAGGAAAGCTGTGGCGCCGCTTAAGAAAACCTCGATGGACCGGGGGCGGCCTCGTACGGCAGATTGCCAGTCGATACCACCCCTCTCCCCGAACGCGGGCTCCTTCGGCATGCCCGGGTCCGGGGTCTCACCTCAGGAGCCGTAGCGTTGAAGGCGCTGGTCAAGGAGAAGGCGGAACCCGGGCTGTGGCTCGCGGACGTGCCGGAGCCGGTGGTCGGCGCCGGTGACGTACTGATCAAGGTGCTGCGCACCGGCATCTGCGGCACCGATCTGCACATCCGGTCCTGGGACGGCTGGGCGCGGCAGGCGATCCGCACCCCGCTCGTGGTCGGGCACGAGTTCGTCGGCGAGGTCGTCGAGATCGGCCGGGACGTCACCGATGTCAAGGCCGGCGACCGGGTCAGCGGCGAGGGCCACCTGGTGTGCGGCAAGTGCCGCAACTGCCAGGCCGGGCGGCGGCATCTGTGCCGGGCGACCGTCGGACTCGGTGTCGGTCGTGACGGGGCGTTCGCCGAGTACGTGGCGCTGCCCGCGTCCAATGTGTGGGTGCACCGCGTCCCGGTGGACCTCGATGTGGCGGCGATCTTCGACCCGTTCGGCAACGCGGTGCACACCGCGCTGTCCTTCCCGCTGGTCGGCGAGGACGTGCTGATCACGGGCGCCGGCCCGATCGGGCTGATGGCCGCCGCGGTGGCCCGGCACGCGGGCGCCCGCAATGTCGTGATCACCGATGTCAGCGAGGAACGCCTGGAGCTGGCCCGCAAGACCGGCGCGAGCCTCGCGCTGAACGTGTCGCGGGCGACCATCGCCGACGGGCAGCGAGAACTCGGTCTGCGCGAGGGCTTCGACATCGGGCTGGAGATGTCCGGCCGTCCCGAGGCGCTGCGCGACATGATCGCCAACATGACACACGGCGGCCGGATCGCGATGCTCGGCCTGCCGTCCCAGGAGTTCCCGGTCGACTGGGCTCGGATCGTCACCTCGATGATCACCATCAAGGGCATCTACGGTCGCGAGATGTTCGAGACCTGGTACGCGATGTCGGTCCTGTTGGAGGGCGGCCTCGACCTCGCCCCCGTGATCACCGGCCGGTACGGCTACCGCGACTTCGAGGCGGCGTTCGCCGACGCGGCGAGCGGCCGCGGCGGCAAGGTCATCCTCGACTGGGCCGCGTAACTCCCTTACGGCCTAAGCACTTAGGAGTTTCCCCATGTTCGACTCCGTGCGCGACGACCTGCGCACCACCCTCGACGAGATCCGCGCCGCCGGCCTGCACAAGCCCGAGCGCGTGATCGGCACCCCGCAGTCCGCGACCGTGCACGTCACCGAGGGCGGTCGCCCCGGCGAGGTGCTCAACTTCTGCGCGAACAACTACCTCGGCCTCGCCGACCACCCCGAGGTCGTCGCCGCCGCCCACGCGGCCCTGGACCGCTGGGGCTACGGCATGGCCTCCGTGCGCTTCATCTGCGGTACGCAGGAGGTGCACAAGGAGCTGGAGGCGCGGCTGTCCGCCTTCCTCGGCCAGGAGGACACGATCCTGTACTCCTCCTGCTTCGACGCCAACGGCGGTGTGTTCGAGACGCTGCTCGGGGAGCAGGACGCGGTGATCTCCGACGCGCTGAACCATGCGTCGATCATCGACGGCATCCGGCTGTGCAAGGCCCGCCGCTTCCGGTACGCCAACCGCGATCTGGCGGATCTGGAGGCCAAGTTGAAGGAGGCCTCCGACGCGCGTCGCCGTCTGATCGTCACCGACGGCGTGTTCTCCATGGACGGCTATGTCGCGCCCCTCCGCGAGATCTGCGACCTCGCCGACCGCTACGACGCCATGGTCATGGTCGACGACTCGCACGCCGTCGGCTTCGTCGGCCCCGGCGGCCGCGGCACCCCCGAACTGCACGGCGTGATGGACCGCGTCGACATCATCACCGGCACCCTCGGCAAGGCGCTCGGCGGAGCCTCCGGCGGCTACGTCGCCGCCCGCGCCGAGATCGTCGCGCTCCTGCGCCAGCGCTCACGGCCGTACCTCTTCTCGAACACCCTCGCGCCGGTGATCGCCGCCGCCTCCCTGAAGGTGCTCGACCTGCTGGAGTCGGCGGACGACCTGCGGGTCCGGCTGGCCGAGAACACCGCCCTGTTCCGCCGCCGGATGACCGAGGAGGGCTTCGACGTCCTGCCCGGCGACCACGCCATCGCGCCCGTGATGATCGGGGACGCGGCGAAGGCGGGACGTCTCGCGGAACTGCTGCTGGAGCGCGGCGTGTACGTGATCGGCTTCTCGTACCCCGTCGTGCCGCAGGGCCGGGCCCGGATCCGCGTGCAGCTGTCCGCCGCGCACTCCACGGACGACGTGAACCGCGCGGTCGACGCGTTCGTGTCGGCGCGGGCCGAGCTGGGGGACTGACCGGTCGGGCAGGTGAAGACCGACCGGCCGGACGTATTGCGATAATCGTTCGCATGATCGAAGCGCGGCGGCTCCACATTCTCCGTGCGGTGGCCGACCACCGCACGGTGACGGCGGCTGCCGCCGCGCTGTACCTCACGCCGTCGGCGGTCTCGCAGCAGCTGACGGCCCTGGAGCAGGAGACGGGCCACCGGCTGGTCGAGCGCGGCGCCAAGGGCGTACGGCTGACCGCGGCAGGCGAGATCCTGCTCAGTCACACCAACGCCGTGCTCGCCCAGCTGGAGCGGGCCGAGGCCGAACTCGCGGCCTACGGCTCGGGCGCGGCCGGCACGGTCACGGTCGCCTCCTTCGCGACCGGCATCGCCCTGGTCGTCGCACCCGCGGTGGCCCGCCTCGCCGAGTCGGCGCCGGGCATCCGCATCCGCGTCCACGACGCCGAAGGGGACGCGAGTCTGCCGATGGTCCTTGACCGCCAGGTCGACGTGGCGGTCGCCGTCGAGTACCGCGGAGCCCCGCCCGCCGACGACCCGCGCCTGTCCCATGTCCCCCTGTACGCCGAGCCCTTCGACGCGGTGGTCCCGGTCAGCCACCGCCTCGCCGACGCCGACGAGGTCCCGCTCGCCGAACTGGCCAAGGATCCGTGGATCGGCCCGTACCCCGGCAACCCCTGCCACGACGTGGTCGTCCTCGCCTGCGAGAGTGCCGGATTCCAGCCCCGCCTCGAACACTCCTCCGACGACTTCCGCGCCGTGGTGGCCCTGGCGTCCGCCGACGCGGGCGTCGCGCTCGTGCCCCGCTCGGCGCTGCGCGGCATGGACCTCGCGGGTGTGGTGATCCGCCCCGTCGACGGTGTCGCGCCCACTCGCCGGGTCTTCGCGGCCGTACGCCGGGGCGCGGAGGAGCACCCGTTGATCCGGCCGGTGCTGGAGGCGCTGGAAGGAGCGGCTCGGATGTAACCCAGGCGTTTCATTTCTGGGATATCGTCCCGGATGTGAGAAATACTGCAGCGGAGGACACTCTGGAGCCCGACCCCGTCGACACCCGGCTCGGCGCCCGCCTCGCCGCGCTGCGGGCCGAGCGCGGCTGGTCGTTGGGGGAGTTGGCGGAGCACAGCGGAGTCAGCCGTTCGACCTTGTCCCGGGCCGAACGGGCGGAGATCAGCCCCACCGCCTCCCTCCTGAACCGGCTCTGTCACGTCTACGGACGGACCATGTCCCAGCTCCTCAGCGAGGTCGAGGCCGAGCCGGCGCTGCTGGTGCGGGTCGCCGAGCAGCCGGTGTGGCAGGACCGCACCTCCGGATTCGTGCGACGGTCCGTGTCCCCGCCGGCCCCGGGGCTGCGCGGCGAACTCGTCGAGGGACGGCTCGCCGCGGGCGCCGACATCGGCTACGACCGGCCGCCCGTGCCCGGCCTGGAGCAGCACATCTGGGTGCTGGCGGGGGAGCTGGAGGTGACGGCGCAGGACATCGAGCATCACCTGGAGACCGGGGACTGCCTACGGCTGCGGGTGTGGGGGCCGACGCGCTTCCGGTGTGCCGGCCCGGACGAGGTGCGGTATGCGCTGGCGGTGGTGCTGCCGTGATCGTGACCCGGGCGCAAGGAGCCCAACTGGCGGCGAATGTAGAGGAGTTGGCCGATCTGCTGGTCGACACCGTCGATGGCGGAGCCTCGGTCGGATTCCTCGCGCCGCTCGACCGGGCGGCGGCCGTCGCCTGGTGGAGGGGGCGCGTCGCCGCCGTGGCCGCCGGGCAACTCGCCGTGTGGACGGCGCGCGACGGGGACCGGACGGTCGGCACGGTCAGTCTGGCCTTCCCCGACAAACCCAACAGCCGCCACCGCGCCGAGCTGGTCAAGCTGATGGTGCACCGGGACGCCCGCGGACAGGGCCTCGGCCGCACGCTTCTGACCACCGCCGAGGAAGCGGCGGTGGGCGCCGGCGTAACCCTCCTCCACCTGGACACCGAGACCGGCAGCCCTGCCGAGCGCCTCTACCGCTCGTCGGGCTGGATCCGGGCCGGAGTGATCCCCGACTACGCGGCGAGCCCGGCCGGGGTGCTGCGACCGACGACGCTCTACTACAAGCACGTGGGCGCGGGCGTGGCGTACGTGGAGAACCCGGTGGAGGCGGCGGCGGAGGCTCTCACCAGGTGATTGTCAGTGCGAGCGGCTACGGTGCCTGTCATGCCGGATGCCGAAGACGTACGCCGAATCGCCCTGTCGCTGCCGGACACGACGGAGAAGATCGCCTGGAGCATGCCCACGTTCCGGGTGGCGGGGAAGATGTTCGCCACGCTGCCCGAGGACGAGACCTCCATCGCCGTGCGCTGTCCCAAGGAGGAGCGCGACGAACTGGTGCTGGCCGAGCCGGAGAAGTTCTGGATCGCCGACCACGAGGCGCAGTTCGCCTGGGTGCGGGCCCGCCTCGCCGCGCTGGAGGACGAGGGAGAACTGCGGGACATCCTCACCGACTCCTGGCGCCAGGCGGCCCCGCCCCGACTGCTCGACGCCCACCCCGAGTTGGGCCTGCCGGCCGCGGACTGAAATCCCTTCGGCGTTGTCAGTGCCGCGTGGCATGATCCGAAGCAGCGTGGGAGCCGGGGCGGAGGGGGCTTCGGCTACCACGGACTCTTGTGGGGCTCGGGCTCACGGGGCGCTGAGGGGGGCGCCTCCCCGAATAAAGCGGTGCGCGACCACCGACTCGAGTGCGGTATGGTTTCCATGCACGTCCGGCCAGGGAAACCCCAGGTCAGACGGGCACCGGGACGTGGCGCAGCTTGGTAGCGCACTTGACTGGGGGTCAAGGGGTCGCAGGTTCAAATCCTGTCGTCCCGACTGAAGACGGTCGCAGGTCAGGGCCGGTTTCGGAGGTGTCCGAAACCGGCCCTTGATCATTCTTGGGGACCAGTTGGGGACCGGCGCCCTTGACCGGGGTCAGCGGGTCACAACGATCGGGCTCGGCAGCGAGCGAGGTGCGCGGAGCACGCTGAGGTGTGCGGAGAGCGCCGCCCCGGCGGCCGTGATCTTGTGTACGTCGGGGTGTAGGTAGCGCTGGGTGGTGGTCAGGGAGCCGTGGCCGGCGATCCGGCGGAGGACGTGTACCTGGACTCCGGCGTCGGCGAACCAGGTCAGTCCGGTGTGCCGGAGGTCGTGGCGGCGCAGGTGCTCGTAGCCGAGCTTAGTGACCACGTCGTCCCAGTGTGTCGCGTCGCGCAGGACGGCGGTGGAGATGCGTCCGCCGCGAGGGCCGGTGAACAGGCGGGCATCGGGATTCGGGCCGGCGGACAGGACACGCTGAGCGACGAGGGGACGGATCTCCTCGACGATGGGAACCTTGCGGGCCCGCTTGCCCTTGGTGCCCTTGTCGGTCAGCCCGCCGGGCGCGGGTGTGGTCTGGCGCCGTACGGTCCAGATCCACTGGTTGGTGTCGATGTCCCCGACGTGGCAGCCTGAGACCTCGCCGATCCGTGCGGCAGTGCACGCGGCGAAGACGACCACGTCTCCCCAGCCGCGGTACTGGTCGTGGGAGGCGGCAACGAGCGCGTCGGCCAGCGCGACGAGGGTCTCCCAGTCGGGCAGGGCCAGCGCCCGTGGGTCGTGGAGTTCGTCCTCGGCCTGCTTGTAGAGCTTCTGCCAGCCGGTCACCCGGGCGGGGTTGACCTTGATGATGCCGTCGCGGACTGCCTGCTCCATGACGCGGACCAGGACGGCGATCGTGTTCTTCACCGTGGAGCGGCTGTGCTCGTCGGCGATCCAGTTCTGCACGGTGCGGTCGACGACACCATTGGTGATCACCCGCACCGCGAGGTGGCCCAGGGCGGGGACAACGCGCATCCGCCACCCCGACAGGTAGGGGTCCAGCGTTTTCAACTCCAGGCCGCGCAGGGCGAGGTCCATGTTCGCTTCGCCGTATTCGGCGAGCTTCATGGTGGCCAGCGACGGGCTCAGGCCGGCCTCTGCGGCCTCGATGATGGCCTGGAGCCATTCCTGGGCCTCTTCTTCGCTGTCCTTTCCCTCGGAGAGTGACTGGCGGCGCTTGCTGGTCGGATCGGTCCACCGGACACGCGCCCGATACGGAGTGGGGCGGTCAGGACGGTACTCGATATCGGTCGAGAGCCGGACACCGACAGGAATGTTGGTCTTATCGGCCATTGAGTCCGTTGGTCGGGACGGTACGTCGGTGGCGCAGCCATTCCTCGACGTCAAGGGCGCTGTACATGACGACGCGTTCCGAGACCGTGACGAATGGCGGCCCCTGGGGTGGCTGGGCGGTGCGCCAGCGGCGCAGGGTTGAGGCGTCGACTCTCAGGCAGGCAGCGAGGTCACTGGTTGAATACCAGGCGCTGGTGAGGAGAGGCGCTCGGCTATCAGGTGATACGGCATGATGGTGAGCAACTGCAGGGTCCGCTGTGGACTCCTTCTCGCGATGCGGTTCGGCGTTGGCAATGGTTGCTATCGGTTCATTGAGCAAGTGCGGCTATTCTCCGGGGAGTACGGAACATTAGACGGATTTGCGGAAGAGTCCAGAGACGGACAGCACAGTTCGCGAACGGAGAACGCGCGGCAGATTTCCAGCAGGCAGCGGCGACGCGCCTTCGCCATCGCTTCGATCTGTGGTTGTGCTCGGGTGCGGACGTTGGTCATAAATCGTCTCCGGAAACGCCGGTTTGGCTAACCGGCGTTTCCCGGCTATGTTGCCGCCGAGTCGGACGGCGGTAGGCGGTCATTCGGATGTTTCACTGCCATGTCCATTGACGCAGCCGGAAGTCCCAGGAGGGTCCCACAGGACTCCTGCCGTCGACGGCCGCTCTTTCTCTGCTACGCAGGGTGAGTGGGGGCTGGGAAGCGACAGGACCGGGAAACTGAGTGCCGGGAAAATGACGCTGGGCCTATGAGCCCATTCCCTGCTGGACCGAGGCCCGTTGACCGTCAGCTGGAGCAGTGGGACGACGTCCCGCCGAGTGGTGTATCGGCGATCATGTCTATCGCCTTGTCCGTACCACGGTGCTGGTCGATGGACTGCTTGTGAGCGGCAAGATCGGCCCGTTACGCCTTGGGTGCCCGGGCGCGAGCGGTTTCCGGAGATACCAATGGGCGCCGAGGGTGGGCGACCCTCTGCGTGGGGCTGTTCGTTCCTGATGGTCAGTTGTCCCGGAAGAGACCAGCCGACCCTCTGACCTGCCACGCTGGGCGACTGTGCCCCGCTGACCTGCGCAGATGGCCTTTCGGCTGTTTCACGCTCGTGCCCGTTGATACAGCCGGAAGTCCCAGAAAAGTCCCAGGAGACTCCCACGACCCACGGCCAATCTTTCGGCTCTATGCAGTGTGAGGGGGCGCGGTGTGGGCTGGGGCTCGTGCATCGGTGGTCCGCCCCGAACGAACCGCAGCGCGCGCTATTCGAACGGCTCGCGGCCGGTGAAGAGCCTGGATCCTGGGCGCCGGGGCCTTGGGCCGCGGCGTGCAGCACCTGCCACGACGTCAGCTCGATGGACCGGGAGGGCGCGTACAAGTGCGCAAAGTGAGTCATGGCGCAGAACCGGCCACACGGGGACCGGAGGGGACCAGCGGCGTCGGAAGCGTGCAGAATGTCCGACAATCCGCACTCGTCAACCGGGTGCCTCCCGAATTCCCTCGTGCCGGGGGATGTTCGAATGGGTCAGCCGGGCAGTCATGCCCCGCCGATCATAAGGAGGCGGGAATGGGCCCGAACAAACATCACGGGGGTGCTACACCAGACCCCGAAGAGCCGGCGGACCGACCCTCGGTGCAGCCGATTGGTGTTGAGCGGCAGGATCGGGACAGCCGGGCACGGATCTGGCGGGCGAGTTCGGGGCGGAGCTGGTGTGGGCTATCCGCGCGGGCCTGGCTCAGGGCGCCAGCCCCATGTACGGCCCGCGCGGGCCGTCCAAGCTGAGCGTGTATGCCTTCGCGACCGAGTACGCGCGGGCGCATTGGCCCGGCCGGGCGGCGAAGACCCGGGACGAGGTCAGCGACGCACTGACAGCCATCACGTTGGCGATGTGCTGGGACCTTCCTGGCCGGTCGAACGGGCAGTTGCTGCGCCGTGTCCTGCGGCACTGGGCCTTTGTCGTACCCGGGCCGGGACAGGGGGAGATGCCGGCGGAGGACCGGCTGGTGCTGCAGTGGGTGGCGAAGGCGTCCCGGCCGCTGGTCGACCTGCATGATCCGGTCCTGGCGCGGGATGTGCTGGAGTCGCTGCGCCGCAAGCTGGACGGCGGTGAGGCGGCGGTGGAGACGATGCGCCGTAAGCGCAAGGTGCTGGTGCACGCGCTCCACTACGCCGTGGAGCGGGGCGAGCTGGGCAGTCATCCGCTGGAGAAGATCCGGTGGCGGGTGCCCAAGCCGTCGGTCTCGGTGGATCCGCGGGTGGTGGCCAACCCTCACCAGGCACGGGATCTGCTGAGCGCCGTCTCCTACGTGGGCGGCTATCGGCGAGCCCGGGGCCGTCGGCTGGTCGGGTTCTTCGCCGGCATGTACTACGCGGGTCTGCGTCCGGAGGAGGCGGTCGCGGTGGCGCTGCCGGACTGCCGCCTGCCCCGAACCGGTTGGGGGCGTCGGGGCTGCACCGCACCTGCCGCAGGCGGGTAAACGGTGGACCGACACCGGCCGGAACCACGACGAGCGCGGGCTGAAGAACCGTCCGCCGGGAGAGACACGGGTGGTGCCGCTGCCCCCCCCCGCATCTGGTGGCCCTGTGGCGCGAGCACGTCGCCACCTTCGGCACGGCGGATGACGGCCGGCTGTTCTTCAGCGAACGCGGCGGAGTCCTCGCCTACACCACCTACCACCGCGTCTGGCACGAGACCCGCGCCCTCGCCCTGCCGCCCGCCCTCACCAACACGCCCCTCGCGAAGCGGCCATACGACCTGAGGCACTCGGCGCTGTCCACCTGGCTGTGCGCGGGCGCGGACCCCGCCGAGGTCGCCCAGCGGGCCGGCAATAGCGTCGAGGTCCTGCTGAGCCGGTACGCGAAGTGCCTGTACGACCGGCAGTCCATCAACAACCAGCGCATCGAAGGACTCCTCAGAAGCTGTTGTCTTTCCGGCCTTGAGGACTGCGTTTTCGCTGGTCAGGCATAGGTCGGCGATCCCGTGGGAGTGGTGGCCATTGTGTCGTCGCTCCTGTGGAGGTCGTGGATGCCGTCGGTCGTGGGGCTGCTGGAACAGCGCGAGCTCGCCGCTCGCCGTCGGGTGGACGAGCTGCGGGAGGAGGCCGACCGTATCCAGGCCGAGCTGGCCCTGGCCGAGCGGGACTGGAAGGAATGGGCCATCGCCCGCTCGCGGGTCGGCGAGGTGCTGGCCCCGGTCGGGGAGACCGAGCACGGCCACGACCAGGCCGGCCGGACAGCGCCGACCACCGGTGGATGGGCTGAGCAGACGTCGTCGTGGCGGGGGCTGCGAGGCCCGAGTCGCAGGTGCCCATGTGGCGTGAGGGACTGGCCTGGTCGGTGCTGTCGGCGGACTACCAGCGCATCCTGCAGGTGCTCACGGACCGGCACCGGCTCGGCCAAGGACCCCTCAGCTGTCAGGAGATGACGGCCGCCTTCGGCCTGGACCCGGTGCCGGCCAAGGTGGAGGCGCTGCGGTCGAAGGCAAAACGTCTGGTCGCGCGCGGCTGGCTGGCCGCGCGGCAGCCGGGGCGGTTCACGCTCGCACAGGGCGTGACCGGGCCAGGCGGCGCGTCATGAGCAGGATCATCGACCAGTAGATCATCGCCTCGGCGCTGGCGGTGCACCGCTCGAAGTCGCGGACCAGGCGACGGGTGCGCATCAGATGCGCGAAGAACCGTTCGACGATCCACCGTTTGGGCAGCACCACGAAGCCACGCATGTCGTCGCTGCGCTTGACGATCGCCAGGACCAGGGCGAAGGCGGCCAGGCAGTTCTCGACGGTGCTGCCGGTGTAACCGCCGTCGGCTCAGATCAGGGCCAGGCGGTGATGGGCGTCGGCGAAGCCGCTGTCATGGCAGCCTTGTCTGGTATGGGTTTCGCAGAGAGCCTCGACTGGCGGCCTATCCGGTTCGTCGTAACGGATCTGGACGGCCGAGAGATCGACCTTCACCCGCTGGTCTTCGCCGAGGACGGCTCAGCAGCGCAGGCATCGTTTGAACCGGAGCGACCGTTCATGTATCCCTCCTCGTGCTTTGTGACGGGCGTCATCAGCGGAACGACCGTCCCGTGTCTCTCAGCTGAGCAGCAGGTTTACTTCCACCAGGGTTATGAGCCAACCGATCGTGACTGTCACGACATGGCCCAACTCCGCCGAGTCTTCGGGATCTCCACTCATTTTTGATCCGGTCAGCGAGACGAGCATCGCTTTCCCAGCGCCTGTCGCCATTGACGTTCGGCCCCCGGTCTTCCCTCAGCGAGGCAACTTCGATGAGGGATCGTCATGGCATCGGTCGCACGCAGCGTGCAGGCTTCACGGAAGTTGATCCAGGGCCCGAGATGTGACAGCGCCCGAGCCTCGTCGGTGCCGTTTCCACCGGCAGGCCCTGCCGACCGTTCGGTGGCATGCTTTGCTCTTGTCCTCGTAGGCGGCGTCCGCTTGCCGGGGGTGGCTGGCATCGGTCAGGCGGAGCGGGTCAGACGGTCACGCGGTCGTGATTGCTGAAGGTGACGAGGCCATGAGGTGCGGAAGGAGGTCGTGGACCCCTTCAACGAGGAGCAGCTCTCCGTGATCAGCCTCACCAACTGCTTCAACCGCATCCGCACCACCATTGAGGAGCCCCTCGGCACCACCTGGTGACCGGCGCTATGACCTGCCGTCAGGGCCCAAGGTGCTTGCCCGTCCCGAGTGACGGTGCTGGTGGTCGTGGTCCTCCGCCACCGGCACTAATGGGCGGTACGTGTGGTGAGGTCCTCGTCCGTGATGGGGCGGACCACCCGGCAAGGGGTTCCGACCGCGACGGTCATCGGGGGAATGCTGCGGCTGACGACGCTGCCGGCACCGATGACCGACCCGTATCCGATACGGACGCCGGGCAGGACCACCGCGTTGCTGCCGATCCACACCTTGTCCTCGATCACGATCGGCTCCGAGAACCGTCCGAAGTCAGCGCGTCGTGAGGGATGCACCGGGTGCCCCGTCGTGGTCAGTGTCACGCTGGGCGCGATCATGACACCGTTGCCTATGCGGATGTCCACGTCGTCGACGAACGTGAGGTTCACGTTCCCGAAGAAGTCGTCGCCGATGTGGACGTTGCTGCCGAACCCGGCGTGAAACGGCGGCAGCAGCACCGTGCGTTCACCGACCGAGCCGAAGATCGCGACGAGCAGCGACCGATGCTTCTCCGTTTCGCTCGGTGGTGTGTGGTTGTACTCGAAGATCTGCTCGGTGCGGCGCCGAGGGGCCTGGAAGGCCGCTTCGGACTCGGTGTAGACGAGCCCCTTGGCGATGCGGGCCAGGACTTCTTCCTCGTGAGCATGCGTCACAGCGGAACGCTCCCTTCGTTCAATCCCTCGGGTACAGGTCCGGCGCGCCCCCGGTTGACCGCGCGTCAGGCACAAGATCATCAGTTAAAGCATGGCGGGGCGCCGCCACTCCTGTCCGAGGACATGGTGGTCGAGGAAGTTCAGCGCCGTCTCGTACATGATGCGAATGTGGTTCGGCGCCCCGATGGCGTGGCCTTCGTCCGGGAAGTAAAGGAATCTGACGGGCGCACCGAGCCGCTGCAGATCGCTGTGCAGGCTCAGTGCCTGGCCCAGCGGGACGCGGTGGTCCTTGCCGCCGTGCATGATCAGCATCGGCGTGGTCACCTTCGCCGCGTGGAAGTGGGGCGAGTTGGCTTCGTACCGTTCCCGCTGCGTCCGCGGGTCGCCGAAGATCTTCTGGAAGTATGCGTGCATGTCCGTGTCGATCTGGAATGCTTCGAGGTTCCACATCCCGGCGTGGGTGACGATCGCCTTGAAGCGGTCGTTGAGGGTCGCGGCCCGGTTGGCCAGGTAGCCTCCGTAGGACCAGCCGGCGAGGCCGGTCCGGGGCGCGTCGAGGTCGTCGCGTGCCAGTGCCGCGTCCGTCAGCGCGATGAGATCACGGTAGGGCTGACCGCCGTACTGGCCCCGGCCGCGCTCCTGCATGCGTTGCCCGTAGCCGGTGGACAGCGCCGGATCCGGTAGCAGCACCGCATAGCCGCGGGCCGCGAACGGCCATGGGTTCCACAACCACGTCCAGGCGCTCCAGGACATTTGTGGTCCACCGTGCGGGGCGATGATCAGCGGCGCTGGGCGCTCGGCCGAGGCACCCTCGGGCAGCGCGATCCAGGCGCGCAACGGGAAACCGTCGTCCGCCTCGACGTGCACCTCGGGCAGCGTGCCGGGAAGCGAGTCGAGGTCGCCGGGAGCGTGGAGGAAGGCGGGGTGTTGATCGGCTGCGACGGCGTCCAGCCGAACCACTCGAGGCGGGCTGTCGATCGTGCTGCGCAGTGCATAGAGGGTGGTCCCATCGGGCGACACGCAGAGCGAGGCGTAGGCGCCGGAGGCGGTCAGGCGGGTGATCGTGCCGTCCGCGTCGCGGCGGAAGACCGGGCAGTGGCCCCGCTCGTCACCGGTGAACCACAGCGTGGCGTCCCCACGGATCGGCGAGAGAACCGCCCGTCCCGGCCACGGCCAGTTGTCGAACTCCGGCAGGAGGTCGGTCCTTTCACCCGAAGCCAGGTCGAACGCGACCAGCGTGACGCGCCACTCCGTGTCGTAGGTCTCCTCTCGCTGGCGCTGGCAGACCAACGCCGAGCCATCGGCGGTGAACGCCAGGCGGTAGTACTGATGACCAGGGCGCGAGAAGGTGTGGCGCTCGACGCCGGTGGCCGCGTCGGCGACCACCACGACATTCGTGTCTGGAGCGCGGCCCGTCGCGGCCCGTGTGTAGGCCACCAGCGATCCGTCCGGCGAGAGCGCCATATCTCCTGTGCCCGCCAGACCCTGGCTGCCGGCGTTCACCGGAGCCCCGTCGGAGTGCAGGACGAAGGTGTGGGGTTCGTCGGGGCCGGGGCCTGCGCCAAAGGCGCAGGTCGTGGTCGCCTCGTACAGAACCGCGTTGACCATGGCGCTCTCGCGCTCACGGCGGAGTTCGGCGTATGCCTCGGTATTCACCGCGCCAGGCAGCAGATCAGCGGTGTAGGCGTCCTTGGCAGCGGCGAAGGCGGATATGCCTCCTGGGTGGTGGGCGATCTGCCTGGCCTGGCCACGGTCCGGGAGCGCCCACAGTCCCACACCCTGGCTCTCGTTCTTTCCGGCGGCGGAATCTGTGTTCTCGCGGCCGGAGAGGAACAGCAGTGTTCCGTCGGTAGCGAAAGCGGGAGCGAACTCACCCTGCACGGACCGGGCCACGGGGCGACTCTCGCGCTTGCCCGAGGGGTCGACCTCCCACAACCTCGAAACGTGCCTGGTTCCCTCGTCGTTGATGATCTGTACGGACGCGATCAAGCGCGTTCCATCGGGCGCCAGGGCCAAGTCGGTCAGGCGGGGGTGTGTGGCGAACAGGTCGTGGAACGAGGTGGCATCATCCAAGGCGTGGATCATGGCGATCATCCTGTCTGCCGTACCCGAACTGTGACAGGGGCCCATGAGCCGAGGGACTGCGCGCCTGGCGGGATGTGTCGTCAGCGATCCCGACGCCGATCTCATTCTGAAATGATCAGTAATCCGCCCTGATCCGCATTTCCGCTGGCCGAGCAACCGCCCCCGGTGCCGGAAGATCTCGCACGTGGATGCGGTGCACGGGCGTTGTCGGCATCCGCTGCGAACTGTGCGACCCGACGGGCTGCTTGTCCGTTCGAACTGACTGCAACACGTCTTCTACGGCAGCAAGCGGGTGAGCCACACCAGTTCGCCGCTGTCTTCGGTCGAGACGTGGTCGCGCTTGAACCCAAGCTTTTCGAGGACGCGAAACGACGGTGTATTCCAGGGACGCACCGTCGACCAGAGCCTTTTCCGCCCAGTCGCGATCGCCGCGTCGAGCACCGCGGACGCCGCCTCGGTGGCATAGCCCTGTCCGTGCACGCGCTGGAACAGCTCGTAGGCGATCTCTGGCTCGTCAACGGAAGCCCGACCGACAGTGAGCCCGCAGTACCCGATGAAGTCACCCACATCGCGGCGGATGACGGGCAGAAGAGCAATCCCTGTCAGTGCCGACGCAGCGCGCTGATCCTCGATAATCCGCCGGTTGTCGTCGACCGACGGCATGCCACCACCACGTTCGGCGACGAGCACGCGATGGGCGTCGACATCGGACTCAGTCCACGGACGCAAGCTCAGTCGAGCGGTTTCCAGTTGGAGCGGCATCGGCGAATACGGCATGGCGACACCCTATCGACGCCGCTCCCCAATCCAGGGCAACGGAGATCACGTGAGACGGACAGGTGTGGTCTGTCTCAACGAACCGAGCGTTGGGGGCGTTTGTCACCGAAGGTGGACGACGCGTTCATCGGCGGATCGTTGTGGTGAGGCGTCGCAGCGCGGCGTGGGCGGGTGGGCCCCAGGTGGCCTTGCCGCCGGGGCGGCCGTGAAGGTCGGCCTCTCCGATGAGGATGCCGCTGAGGGCTGCCAGCACCGCCCAGCCGCAGGCGCGGCGCAGGGTCGCGGCGTCCACCACCGGCTGGTAGGCGTCATGGAAGCGGTCGGCGGCCCCGTCCGGCAGCAGTATCCAACAGGCGGCGAGATCGCAGGCCGGATCGCCCGCGCAGAGGTCGCCGAAGTCGATCACACCGCAGAAGGTGCCGTCCGCGGCGAGGACGTTGGCAGGATGCAGGTCGCCGTGGAGCCACAGCGCCGGGCCCGCCCACTCGGACGCGGCAACGGCGTCTTCCCAGACCGCGCGGACGGCGTCCGGTTCGGGGAGCAGCCCCAGCTCGATGGCCGAGGCGAACTGCTCGGCACGGTCGGCCAGTGGCCCCCCCGCGGCCACGGCCGACGGGCGCCCCGTCGGGGGCAGGTCGGTGAAGGGCTGTCAGGAAGGCGGCCAGAGCAATTGTCAAATTCTGTGGATCGGTTGGGGTTGCTCACGCCGCCAGGGTCTCGGGGCGTTCGACGAGGTGGCCGCGTTCGAAGCGGGCTCCGGCGCGGACGAGGGCCACAAGGTGAAGCCCGTTCACGGTCCGCCAACCGCAGGCCGACACGGCGATCAGCCGTGAATGGTGTTGAGGACGGAGGCAAGCTTTTCGGGCGCACTGATCATTGCCATGTGACCGGTGTCGAGATCGATGACGTCGGGCCGAAGCAGCGCAATGGATCGCTGCTGGAGTTCCTCGACGTAGCACTGGTCCCGCGTGAGGTGCACGTACGTCCGGGGGATCTCGCGTCTGTAGCCGCTCAGGTCCACGGTCTCGCTCAGCAGGGCGGCCGAATCGTCGGCAAGCCGGTCCAGGGTGGACGTGGCGGTCGCCTCGTCCATGTCGTTGCACAGCATTGCGGCGGCGCCCTCGCGGGCCTGGTGGTAGACGCCGTCGGCGATGGACTGCTCCACCAGATCCCGCACTTCGGGATCGATCTGGTCAAGCACCCGAGATCTGTCCGTCGGCACCACGGCCGACACGAGGACGACGTGGCGGATCCGGTCGGGTATGAGGTCCAGGACGCGCGGGATCGTGACTCCCGCGAAGGAGTGACCGACCAGTACAACGTCCCGCAGGTCCTTTGCCTCGACGTCCTCCCGGACCGCATCGGCGCAGTCCGCGAGAGTGACCGTGCCCAGGTCGACTTCGGCCCTGCTCCCGCGCCCCGGAAGATCGACTGCCAACGCTTCCGCACCGAGATGGGGGATCAGCTCGTCCCAGCAGTTCGCGCCGAAGCTTGCACCGTGGATGAGAACAAACGCCATGGTTGACCTCCTCGTCAACGACTTTAACCGAACCTTAAGTGAATTCAGTTCTGTTGTGGAGGTTTGCGGCAGAGCAAAATGAGAGACAAGACATGGACCGGTTGAGGCTGCTCATGCCGCCAGGGTCTCGGAGAGCTCGACGAGGTGGCCGCGTTCGAAGCGGACCCCGGCGCCGACGAGGGCGACGAGGTGGGGTGCGTTCACGGATCGCCAGCGCGCCTGGGCGGACTCGACGAGTTTGAAGACCATCGCGAGAGCGGCGGCCGCGCTGCCTGCTCCCTTGGCGACCTTGGTCCGCAAGCGCACCGTCGCGAAGGTCGATTCGATGGGATTCGTCGTCCGCAGATGGATCCAGTGTTCGGCGGGGAAGTCGTAGAAAGCCAGCAGCTCGTCGACGTCATCGGTGATCTTCTTGACGGCCTTGGGTCACTTCGCGCCGTACGCTTTCTCGAACGCGGCGACGGCTTTGGCGGCGTGCTCGCGGTCTTCGGCGTTGTAGATCTCCTGGAGGGCCTTGCGGGCGCCGGCCTGGGCCGACGCGGGCAGGGCGTTGACGACGTTGGCCGTTTTGTGAACCCAGCACCGCTGATGGCGAGTGTCGGGGAACACCTCGGCCAGGGCCCTCCAGAAGCCGAGTGCGCCGTCGCCGACAGCCAGGACGGGGGTGCGCATGCCGCACCGGGCGGCATCCCGCAGCAGGTCGGCCCAGGACTCCGCGGACTCGCGGTAACCGTCGGCCATCGCGATCAGCTCCTTGGTGCCGTCCGTGCGCACTCCCATGACAACCAGGATGCACGACTTGGCTTCCGCGAGGCGGATGCGCAGGTGGATGCCGTCGGCCCAGACGTAGTCGTAGTCGGATCCGGCCAGGTCGCGCTCGCCGAAGGCTTTGTGGTCGGCCTGCCACTGCTGGGTGAGCCGGGTGACGGTAGCCGGTGAGAGGCCGGCCGAGCTGCCGAGGAACTGCTCGAGTGCGGGCACGAAGTGCCCGGAGGACAGGCCGTGGAGGTAGAGCAGCGGCAGCACCTCGCTGATCTTCGGGGACTTGCGGCACCACGGCGGCAGAATCGCCGAGGCGAACCGCTTGCGCTCTCCGGTGGTCTCGTCGACGCGCTTGTCGTTTCACGCGGGGCCTTGACCTCAACCGTCCCGGCGGCCGTGGTGACCTTCCGCGGCTGGTGGTAGCCGTTGCGCACGACCATGCGTCGGTCCATCTCGTCGCGCTGGTCGGCCAACTCGGCTATATAGGCGTTGACTTCAGCCTCCAGGGCGGCGGCGAGCATCCGCCTCGCCCCCTCACGGACGATCTCGTCGATCAGGGAGATGTTCGGGGTGTTTGCCATCGGCATTGACTACGCTGAGCACGGGCGTGCCTTCCCTACCCGCGCTGCGAACGCGGGCCTACTCGGTGACCTTCAATCGATCACTCGGGAAGGTACGCCCTTTGCGTGCTCCCCGAGCCCCGATCCACAGGTCATGAGCATTGCTCAGGCGGGGGCCAAGGTGCCGGCCGCCTCCGCGGCACGTGTGGCGGGAGCGCGGTCGGCAGGCGAGCCGGGCACCCAGGTGGTGACGATCCAGGGTCGCGGAAACCGCTCGGAGGGCTCGCCGAGGCGCTGCGGGACGGGAACGGGCAGGGGAAGGCGCGGGGCGAGAGCGGGTAGCCAGGCGTGCTCCTTGCGCAGCAGGGCGTCCGCGGACTGCGTCGCCCAGGGCAGCCGGACGGCGAGGTCGTCGCCGAGCCGCCACAGCTGGTTGTCCCAGCCACGCGCGCCGAGCTTCAGGGGACGACCGGCCAGGTCGGGGTGCTGGTCGAGCAGCAGATCCCGGACCAGATCTGCGGTGATGTCGATCTCGGTATGGGTCATGCGGAGCCACGGTAGTCGGACGCTGACCCGGGCGTTTGTGACGCCCAGCACTCAGTGCCGCTCACCATCCTCACTTCCTGAACTGTGCACCGCACGGCAATGCCCATCGGTGCCTGGTTCCCCCTCGGCCGTCCTGCGAAGGGAGGAAGAGACACAGGCTGGCATCATCGGTGCGGGCCAGGTTTGGTGGGGATTGCTTCCACGCCCCTTTCTTGCCGCCTGCCTCGCCGAGAGCCGCGCGCCGGAAGCCGCTCCTGGCCGACCGGCGCACGGACCCGGGGCTTGTCACCGCCAGATGGACTTCAGCTGCCAAGCCTGCAGGTGGTTGAGGGTGGCGGTGCCGCCTTCGGCGAAGACCTCGACGCCGGTGCTGGAGGGGTCTGGGAAGATTTGGTCGGTGATCACGGCTTCGCCGTTGCCGCCGAAGACCTCGACGGATGACCAGTCGACGAGGATGCGCAGCTTGACCTTGCCGTTCTTGGCCGCGAGGGGTGCGGTCTGGACGCCGGGGAAGGTGCTGTTGAAGTCCCCGGCGCCGGAGCGGGTGCGGTCGACGTACAGCTCCTGGGTCGTGGTGTCGTAGCCGATGACGGTCTCCTGGCCTCCCGCGCCGGTGCGCACTTTCAGGCCGAAGCGGTCGGCGTCCTTGAGGGAAAAGGTCGCCTCAATGTCGAGTGCCTTGCCCTTGGCCGCGGTCAGGGGCTTGGAGGTGCTCTTGACGGTGACGCCGGACGCCGTGGCCGGGCGCTTGGTCCGGAGGGATTCCAGGCTGCCCACCGGCTTGCTGATCAGCCGGACCTGGCCGTTGATCGTGCGCAGTGCCATTTCCCGGGGAACACTCTGCGCGCTGCGCCAGGGGGAGGTGGGGATGGACTGGCCGTAGTCCCAGTTGTTCATCCAGCCGATCATGTAGCGCTTGCCACCCGGTGCGTTCTCCCAGGACACCGCCGCGTAGTAGTCCTTGCCGTAGTCGGTCCAGTCGGCGCGCTGTACGACGGAGAGGGCGGGCTTGTCAGCGGCGGTGAACTGGTCGGCCATGACGTGGCCCCACCCGGCGGTGTTCATGTCGCGGATCTGGATCTGCGCCTTCTTGCCGAGGTAGGGGCGCATGTTGAAGGAGGTCCAGTCCAGGGTCTCGCTGTCGGCGCCGCTGGCGCTGCGGACGACCTCGCCGTCGACGATCAGGTTGACGGACGTCTCCTGCGAGACGCGCTGGGCCTGGCTGTCGGACAGCACGATGTGGTCGACGTTGAGGTGGCCCCAGCCGCCGGTGTTGTCGTCGACGATCCTGATCTGCGCTTTCTTGCCGGCGAGGCCGCTGACGTCCCAGGAGGCCCAGTCGAGCGCCTCGGCGTCCTTTCCGGTGGCGCTGCGGACGACCTGGCCGTCCACGAGGAGCTCGACAGCGGTGGGGTTGTCGGAGTCAGCCGGGTGGTTGCCGCCGCCGATGAGGAAGTTGATGTACTTCTTGTCGATGGTGAACTCGGGCGACGTGAGGGTGCCCGTGGTGGAGTCGCCGTTCAGGTAGGTGTTGACCAGTCCGTTGCCCAGGAAGCCGGAGACCTGTCCCTGGTCGGGGAGGGTGCCGGTGGCCGGTGCGGTGCCGAAGGCGTCTCCGGTCGCCGTCCAGTCGCCGTAGGTTCCGCCCTCGAAGTCGGCGAGGACCGTCCCCTCGGGCGGAGTCGTGTCCAGGACGGTTCCGGCCTCGTGCGGGTGCCGTCCGCCACCGATCTTGAAGTTCAGGTAGGGGCTGTTGACGGTGAAGGAGGGGGAGGTGAGGGTGCCGGTGGCGCCGTCGCCGCCGTGGAAGCTGTTGGCGAGACCCTTGCCGTCGAAGCCGGTGACCGCCCCCTGCCAGTCCACCGCCCCGGTCGCCGGTCCCTGACCGAACGCGGTTCCGGTCGTCGTCCACGAACCGAAGTCGGTGCCCTCGAAGTCCTGCACCACCGTGCCGGTGGGCGGGGTGTAGGTGCCCTTGTCCTCGGCGGTGAACTTCTTGCCGTCGAAGTCGCCGACGAAGTACTGCGAGCCCGAACCGCCCGCGATACCACCGGGATTGATGTTGACGACCAGGACCCACTTGATGTTGTTCTTGTCCCCGTCGACCGCGAGCGGGAACAGGTCGGGGCACTCCCACACGCCGCCCGTCGCACCAGCCGGCCCGAACTCGCTCTGGAGCTTCCAGTCCTTGAGGTTCTTGGACGAGTAGAACTGCACCTTGTGCTCGGCGGACAGCGACACCGTCATCAGCCAGCTCTTGGTCGGCTCGTACCACTGGACCTTGGGATCGCGGAAGTTGTTGGAGCCGATGTCGATGACGGGGTTGCCCTGGTACTTGGTCCAGGTGCGGCCGCGGTCGGTGCTGTAGGCGAGCGACTGGGCCTGCTTGCCGCCGTTCTTGTAGGCGCTGGTGTAGATCGCCACCATGGGCGGGTTCTTCTTCGTGCCGAAACCGGTGGTGTTGTTCCAGTCGACGACCGCGCTGCCGGAGAACACCATCTCCTCGTCGTCGTGCGACAGGGCGAGCGGCAACTCCTCCCAGTGCACGAGGTCCCGGCTCACCGCGTGCCCCCAGGACATGTCGCCCCAGGAGTTGCCGTTGGGGTTGTACTGGTAGAAGAGGTGGTACTCGCCCTTGTAGTAGACGAGGCCGTTGGGGTCGTTCATCCAGTTCTTCTGCGGAGTGAAGTGGAACTGGGGTCTGTAGGTCTCGGTGTACGCCGGAGTGTCGGCCGCGACGGCCTGGGGGGCGAGCGGCGCTGCCGACAGGGCGCAGACGGTCGCCACCGCCGCCATCATCCGTATGCGGGCATGCCGGGATACGCGTGCAGAGCTCATGGTGTCTCCTAGTCCCGCGGCTCGTCGGCGCAGCGCTGACTGCGGCCCCGGCGCGGACGGACCGAAAAGTGACACCCCAGCGGCGTCGGCGTCCACGCAGCCGACTGGGGTGTCGACGACGACTTGTGTCATCGATGACAGCGAGTGCCCGATTATGAAGCGCAATCCGGCCAGTGCGTCAACGGTGCGGGCGTGATTGCTCCGGTACGGGCCTACGGTCCGTCGGGCATCGTCGGAGGTCGCGAACCGCACCAACGAGTTCGGCCATGACGGGTGGAGGTCGGCAAACGCGCAGGTCAGAGTGGTGACTTGGGTGGCAACCGGCAGGCTTCCGCGGCGTCGTGCGAGACCGAGATCGGCCGCGTCAACGAGTTGTTTCCGGGGTGTTGACCGGTAGGGCCTCGCGGTGCTTCACTTCCGGGACCGGTCCCGAAACCGGTTCCGGGACCGATGTCGGTACCGGTTGCACGGGTCTCTGTACGATCGGCCCTTCGGTGCGGGAGGACGTCTTCCGCCTCTGCAGGAAGGGAGGGGAGGTGACATGGGAGTCACTATCGCCGACGTGGCCTCGCGGGCCGGGGTCAGCAAGACGACGGTCTCGCGGGTGCTGAACGGCAAGGGCGAGATCAGCGAGGACACCGTCTCGAAGGTCCGCAAGGCGATCTCGGAGCTCGGCTATGTGCCGAGCGCGGGGGCAGTGGGGCTGGCACGCGGCACGACCCAGATGATCGGGATGCTGGTCCCTGACTTGGCCTGGGCCTGGGCCGGCATAGTGCAGGCGGTCGTCGAAACGCTGGAGGCCGAGGGCTTCGGGCTGCGGATGCTGACCTGGAACCGCGGTGAGGAGTCACTGCGCAGGCTGGGCCTGCAGGTCGCTGCCAAGTCGTTCGACGGGCTGCTGGTGATAGAGCCCGAGGGGGCCCTGGGATCCATCACGGAACTGCACGAGGCCGGACTGCCGGTGGTGCTGATAGACGACCGCTTCCAGCGGCCGGGATTCCCCTACGTGGCCACCACCAACCGGGAGGGCGGTGAGCAGGCGGCGCGCCACCTGCTGGACCTCGGTCGCCGTCGCCCTCTGGTGGTGACCGGTCCTGATGAGTACGGGTGCACGCAGGAACGGCTGGGCGGCTTCGTCGACGCGTATGCGCAGGCCGGGATCGAACTCGACCCGCGCAGAATCATCTGCGGCGACTTCCTGTTCGACGACGGCCGGAGCGCGGTGGCGCAAGCTCTCGCGGACGGCGTGGAGTTCGACGCGGTCTTCGGGCACAACGACCCCTTGGCAGCCGGCGTGATCGCGGCCCTGCACGAGGCCGGCCTCAAGATTCCGCGGGATGTCGCCGTGGTGGGGTTCGACGACGTCGAGATGGCGTCGTACACCTATCCGGCGCTGACCACCATCCGCCAGCCGATGCGGGAAATGGGTGAGGCGGCGGCTCGTCTGCTGCTCGACCACGTGCGCAGATCGCCGGAGGCCGCTCCCTCGCGCATCGTTCCCACCAGCCTCGTGATCCGTGGCTCGACGTTAGAGCCGAGCTCGAACTGACGCGACGTCATCGCGATGCGTAAGTGATGGCGCCTCGCGGCCGGGCGGTGCGTTGCCGGTGACGCACCGCCCCCGTCTCCTTGAAACCTCTCTCCTTGAAACCTGGGCGAACCTCTTCGGCCTCGCCTTCCTCACAACATCCGGCGGCTGCGCCTGCGTTCACGCGGCACCGCCCACCTGCACTTTCCGCCCGCGCGTTCCCGATCCGGGACACCGAAGGGGCGCCTGGCACATCCCGCCCGGCCGCTACCCACTCCGCGTCGGACGCTCCCACCGCGACCCGCGAGGGACCGCCGCCGCTGTCACCACAGACGCTGCCCACTCGTGGGCCGGCCCATCCGGGCGCCCGCCCCTTCCTACCCTTCGCCGCCCCCCGCGCCTGTCTCGCTCAACGGCAAGGAGCCGCATCATGCGTATCACTACCCGTCACGCTGTCAGAACCGTCCAGACCCTGTGCGTCACCCTCACGGCAGCCCTCGTGGCCACCGGCTGCGGCCGGAGCGAGGACTCCGGCCCCGGCAACGATGCGCCCGCCGAGATCGGCGCGGGCAAGGCCAAGGGGACGGTGGTCATGTGGTCCATGGGCGACCCCGACGAAGACCTGAAGGAACTGGCCAAGAAGTTCGAGCAGGAGAATCCGGACGCAGACGTCAAGATCACCGCGGTCCCGTGGGATGGCGCACACGACAAGCTGACCACCGCGATAGCCGGCGGCAACACACCGGACATGTCCATGGTGGGCAGCACCTGGATGGCCGAGATGGCCGCCTTGAACGGCTTCCAGGCCACCCCGGCGTCGATCAAGTCGTCGGACTTCTACCCCGGCCAGTGGGACACCACCAAGTACAAGGGCATCTCCTACGGCGTCCCGTTCATCGCCGACACCCAAGCGGTCTTCTACCGGACCGACATCACCAAGAAGGCCGGTATCAAGGGCGCCCTGGCCGGCGACCGGGCCGGATACCTGAAGGATCTCAAGGCCATCCAGGCCACCGCCGGCAAGGAGAACCCCAAGCTGCGCCATGCCAGCGGGCTGGTGATGGGCTTCAACTCCTGGATTTTCTGGGTGCCGATGGTCTGGCAGCAGGGCGGTGACATCTACGACGCCAAGACCGGGAAGTTCACCTTCGACTCGCCCGAGGTCGCCAAGGCGCTGGAGGACTACGCGAGCGTCCCGAAGCAGGGCTTGGCGCCGACGGACAGGTCGGACAACGTGCAGGGCTTCCGCGACGGGCTGATCGCCGTTTACCAGGAGGGTGCGTGGGCCGGCGGCAGCCTCCACAAGGACGCCCCAGAGCTGGACGGCAAGTGGAAGACCATGCCGATGCCGTACATCAAGCAGCCCGCCGGATTCGCCGGCGGCAGCGACCTGGCGGTGTTCAAGGAGGCCAAGAACCCCGACGCGGCATGGAAGTTCGCCCAGTTCCTGACCGAGCCCGCCAATCTGGCGACCTATTCCAAGGCCACCGGCAGCCTGCCTCCTTCGCCCCAGGCGTGGACGGAGGGGAAGCTGACCGAGGACGAGAACTTGAAGGCGTTCGCCGAGCAGCTCGAGGTCAGCAAGGCGCCGCCCGCCATCACGACGTGGCAGCAGATCGCCGACACCATCGACTCCGAACTGGAGAAGCTGACCCTCGGCAAGGCCACCGTCGCCGAGGTGCAGAAGACGCTGCAGTCCAAGGCCACCAGCATCGGCACCGGCCGCTGAGCGCCGCCGCGTGAGTACCCCTCGTACGGACAACCCTCGTACGGACGGATGACATCCATGTCCACGAAAACGCTCCCCGAGCGGGGCGACACCCACGAGCAGGGCACCGCAGGGTCGGAACGGAGTGCCGATCGCCGGCACTCCGGGCTCCGGAGCACGGCGCGCGGCAGGCAGGCCCGGGCCGCCTGGGTCCTCGCCGCCCCGTTCCTCGCGCTGTTCTTGGCCTTCATGCTGCTGCCGGTGGTGTGGTCGCTGCTGATGGGCCTGACCGACACCAAGAGCGCGGACCTGCGCACACCGCTGAACGTGTCGTTCGTCGGCTTCGACAACTACGTACGCCTCTTTGAGGACCCGCAGTTTTTCACGGCCCTGCGCAACACGGCCGTGTTCGTCCTGGTGGCCCTGCCCCTGACCCTGGCCGCCGGGCTCGCGGCGGCGGTTGCCCTCGACCGGGGCATCCGCCGCTTCCGGGCCGTCTTCCGGGTCGGCTTCTACCTGCCGGTGATCACCAGCATCGTGGCCGTCGCCGTGGTGTGGAAGACGCTCCTGGAGCCTCGCGCGGGACTGGCGAACCTCGTCCTGGGCTGGTTCGGGATCGACGGTCCGGCCTGGCTTGCGGACACCCGCTTCGCCCTGCCCGTCATGATCGTGATGGCGGTGTGGCGCAACCTCGGCACGGTCATGATCATCATGCTGGCGGGTCTGCAGTCCGTACCCCAGTCCCTGATGGAGGCGGCCGAACTCGACGGCGCCGGGCCCTGGCAGCGGTTCTGGCGGGTCACCTTCCCGCTCCTGCGGCCGGCCCTGCTGCTGACCGCCGTGACCACCGGCATCGGCTATCTGCAGTTCTTCGACGAGCCGTTCGTGATGACCGATGGCGGACCGCTGGACTCCACCCTGTCGGCGACGTTGTACGCCTACAAACAGTTCGGCAACGGCAACTACGAGATGGCGTCGGCCGCCGGCTACGTCATCTTCGTCCTCATCGTCGCGCTGACCGTGCTGCAGTTCCGCGTGCTGCGAGACAAGGACTGATGCCTCATGAGCACCCTCTCCACTCTCCGAACGCCACAACCGGGCACGGACCGCTCCCTGAGGCGCCGCCGCATCCGCCAGAACTGGGGTCAGCCCTGGCTGTACATACCGCTCGCCGGCGCCCTGCTGCTGATGATCGCGCCGTTCCTGTGGATGCTGTCCGGGTCGTTCAAGCCCGAGGCCGACATCCGCAGGGTCCCGCCCGTCCTGATACCCACGGTGCCCACGACCGCCAACTACGGCGAGCTGTTCAGCACGCTCGACTTCACGAGCATGTTCGCCAACTCCGTGATCGTGGCCCTCGCTGTGACCGCGGGCAACCTGATCTTCTGCTCGATGCTCGGATACGCCCTGGCCAAGCTGGAGTTCCGCGGACAGCGCGCCGTCTTCCTGCTGGTCATGGGGACGCTCATGATCCCCGGCCTGGTCACCTTCGTCCCCCTGTACGTGCTGGTGGCCAACATGCAGCTGACCGGCTCCCTGCTCGGGCTGATCCTGCCGTTCCTGGCCACGCCCTTCGGGGTGTTCCTGATGCGGCAGTTCATCTCCACCCTGCCGGACGAACTGATCGACGCCGCCCGCGTCGACGGCTGCCGCGAACTGGCCATCTTCGCGAAGATCATCCTGCCGCTGACCAAGCCCGCCCTCGCCACCCTCGGGATCATCACCTTCCTCGGCTCCTGGAACAACTTCCTGTGGCCCTTGGTCGTGGCCCAGAACGAGAGCCAGTACACCCTCCCCGTTGGCCTCGCCCTGGCCAGCAGCGGACAGTCCTTCACCCGCTTCGGCATCCTCCTCGCCGGCGCCATGGTCGTCCTGCTGCCGGTGATGATCGTCTTCCTGCTCTTCCAGCGACAGTTCGTGGCGGGCATCGCCACTACCGGCCTGAAGTGACACCCCGGCTCCCGCCCCGCCGCCCCATGCCGTACCGGTCCCGCCCAGAGCGGCGGACGGACGGCACGCGAGCCCCGCCGCGCCGGGCGGCAAGGTTCGCGCGACGAAGCACTCACCGTCGCCCATCAACTCTCTGATCTGTGACGACTCATCTCTTGGAGAACACCGTGGGACAGCCGGTCCACTCTGCCGCGTACCTGGATCCGGAAGCGTCCGTGGAAGCGAGAACCGACGACTTGCTGTCCCGGATGACCCTGCCGGAGAAGGTCGGGCAGCTGCTGATGCTCGACGCACAACACGGGGACCTGGCGGACATCGTGTCGGCCAAGCTGGCCGGGGCAGTCCTGCATGTGTCTCCCGACCTCATGCCGCAGGCCATGGAACTGGCCCGGCGGACACGGCTCGGCATACCGCTGCTGACAGCCGACGACGGCATCCACGGCCACTCGTTCTGGCCGGGGGCGACCATCTTCCCGACCCAGCTGGCCATGGCCTGCACCTGGGACCCCTCCCTGCTCCACCGAGTCGCCAGAGCGGCCGCGACCGAAATCGCGGCGACCGGAATCCACGGGACGTTCTCCCCGGTGCTGTGCATCACCCGGGACCTGCGCTGGGGCCGGATCAACGAGACGTTCGGCGAGGACCCGTTCCTGATCGGTGAACTCGGGGCGGCCATGGTGCGCGGCTACCAGGGCGACGGCCTCAGCGACCCGACAGCCGTGCTGGCGTACGCCAAGCACTTCGCGGGCTACTCCGAAACCCTGGGCGGGCGCGACGCCAGCGAAGCCGATCTCAGCCCCCGCAAGCTGCGCTCGTGGTTCCTGCCCCCCTTCGAGCAGGCGGTACGGGCCGGATGCCGCGGCTTCATGCTCGGCTACCAGTCCATCGACGGGGTGCCCATCACGGCGCATCAGTGGCTGATCAACGACGTGCTCAAGGGCGAGTGGGGCTTCACCGGGACGCTGGTGACCGACTGGGACAACGTCGGCCGGATGGTCTACGACCAGCGGACCTGCGCCGACTACGCCGAGGCGGCGGCGGTCGCCGTCAACTCCGGGAACGACCTCATCATGGCCACGCCGCAGTTCTTCGAGGGCGCCCAGAAGGCGGTCGCCCGCGGCCTGATTGAAGAGAAGCAGATCGATGACGCGGTACGGCGGGTTCTGCGGCTGAAGTTCGAGCTCGGGCTCTTCGAGGACCCCCGCGCCCCCGCCCCCGAGCGGCAGGCGCAGGTGATCGGCTGCAGCGCACACGCCGACCTCAACCTGGAGACCGCCCGTCGCTCCCTGGTGTTGCTGCGCAACGACGGGGTCCTGCCCCTCGAAGGCGGGCTGACCTCGGACGGAACCGGCCGCGCCGCGAGCCGAGGCAAGCAGCGGACGATCGCGGTCATCGGCCCCAACGCCGACAGCCCGCAAGCCATGCTCGGCGACTGGGCGGGCGCCACCGGCCAGGTCCCGTGGATGCCCGACGGACATCCACGCGAGTCGGTGGAGACGGTGCTCGACGGCCTGCGCGCCGTCGCGCCGGCCGACTGGACCATCACGTACGCCCGCGGAGCCGACATCGAAAGCCCCGCCTCCAACTCCGAGTGGTCCCTCGGGCCCGACGGCCAGCCACAGCCGGACGTCTTCACCCCTGCCCCGGTCGACCAGTCACAGCTTCAGGAGGCCACCGCCGCCGCAGAGGCCGCCGACTACGCCGTCGTGGTCGTGGGGGACACCATCGCCCTCACCGGCGAGGTGCGCTCCACGGCCACGCTCGACCTCCAAGGAGGCCAGATCGCACTGCTGGACGCGGTCGCCGCCACCGGCACACCCGTGATCGTCGTACTCGCCCAGTCCAAGCCGAGCACCCTCCCGGACTCGGCCCTCAACTCGGCAGCACTCATCGAGGCGTTCAACCCGGGCATGCGCGGTGGCCGCGCCCTCGCCGAACTCCTCCTCGGACTCATCGAACCCAGCGGCCGGCTCCCGGTCTCCTTCGCACGCCACGTCGGACAGCAACCGGTCTTCTACAACCAGGTGCGAGGCCAGCACGGGAGCCGCTACGCGGATCTCACCCAGGACCCCCTGTTCGCGTTCGGCGAGGGCCTCACCTACACCACCGTCACCTACACCGACCTGGTCGTGCACGACCCGGAGGTCCCCGCCGACGGCACCGTCGACGCCACGGTGCGGCTCACCAACAGCGGCAGCCGCAGGGCCGTGGAAACGGTCCAGGCGTACGTCAGCGACCTGACCACCAGCGTCACCTGGGCCGAGCAGGAGCTGAAGGGTTTCACCCAGGTTGAAATACCTCCCGGCGAAAGCCTGGACGTCCGCATCAGCATCCCTGCCTCCCAGTGCTCTCTCGTCACAGCTGACAACCGCCGAGTGGTCGAACCAGGCGAGTTCGCACTCCGCGTCGGCCCCAGCTCACGGCGGGAGCAGCAGCTGAGCGTGGAATTCCGCATCCGGACCTGAAGGCCGCACACAGGCTTGAAGACCACCGCCCCGTCGGCCCGCCGCCCCGCCAACCAGAGGGCCGGCGGGGCGGTCCCCTGTCATACCGAAAGGCACGCGTGTGTCCACCCCACCCCGCGATCCACACTTCCCCGTCGCGCACCTGCGCCCGCCCCGCAACTGGATCAACGACCCCAACGGGCTGGTCTTCCACGACGGCCACTACCACGTGTGCTACCAGTACAACCCGCACGGAGCGAACCACGCCACCATGCACTGGGGCCACTTCCGCAGCCCCGACCTGCTGACCTGGGAGCCGCTGCCGATCGCCCTGTCCCCGGCCCCCGGTGGCCTGGACGCCGACGGCTGCTTCTCCGGTAACGCCGTCTCCGACGGCGAACGGCTGGTCGCCTTCTACTCCGCGCACCGCGAGGACCGCTCGTTCCAGCACCAGCCGGTCACCCGCGCCGTCTCCCGAGACAGCGGCCGGACGTTCAGCCCGAGTGGTGAATTGGTCATCCCCGAGCTGCCCGAGTGCTGCACCATGTACCGCGACCCGTACGTCTGGCAGGACGGCGACGGCTGGCGGATGCTGGTCGGCGCCGCCCTCGCGGACGGCCGCGCCGCCGCCCTCCTCTACGACTCACCCAACCTGGAGAACTGGGCCTACCGGGGGCCCTTCGCCACCCGCCATCCGGAGCCCATCGGTGGCACCGACCTGCTCACCGGGGAGGGCTGGGAATGCCCGCAATACCTCCCGGCAGCCGACGGACGCGGCGCCCTCCTCGTCAGCACCTGGACCGAACCCACCGGTCCGCAGAGCGTCGCGGCCCTGATCGGCGAAGAGCATGACGGCCACTTCAAGGCGGGCTCAGCGGTGCCCGTCGACCACGGCCCCGACTGCTACGCCCCCGCCCTGCTGCGCGCACCGGGCGACCGGTGGCTGCTGTGGGGCTGGTCGTGGGAAGCCCGCGACGAAGCCTGGGCCGTCGCGGACGGATGGGCCGGGGTCCTCACCCTGCCCCGCGAGATCCACGTCCACGACGACGGCACACTGCGCCAGCAGCCCGCCACCGAACTGCTCGCCCTGCGCGGCCGACACACCATCACCGCCACAGGCGCAACGCACGGCTCGCAGCCGGTGGACCTCGGCACCGTGGGCCGCGCCTTCGACCTGACGGCCCGTCTGGAGCCGACCGGAAACGCTGGCCTGCGGCTGCTCACCATCCCGGACGGCTCCGAGTACCTCGACATCCGTCTCGACGTAGACGCGGGCGAACTCGTCGTCGACCGTGACCACGCCTCACTGGACAGCCGGGCCCGCGGCGGTTCCCACCGGATGCCCTGCCCGCCAGACCGGCCCGTCGACCTGCGCGTCGTCGTCGACCACTCCATCGCCGAAATCTTCCTGATCACCACCGGCCAGGTCCTCACCCTGCGCTTCTACCCCACAGGGCAGCGCCCGTGGCGACTTCAGGCCCGCACCGCCCCGGGTACGCGCCTCGGCTTCGCGGTCGACGCATGGGAACTGCATCCGCTCGTGATCAAGGAGCCGAGCACCGGCGCCGCAGAGCCGGCTCCGGCGTCGCCGTAGAACCGACTCCAGCCGGTCGATCCCCCACCTCGGCGATGTGTCCCACCCGCTCTCCCAAGTACTGAACAAGCAGGTCCGAAGGAGGATCTTCCATGAGGTCATACGGTCTCGGACGACGCCAGTTCCTGGCCACCGCCGTTGGTGTCGCTGCCGCCTGGACCCAGGTTTCCGGGAACGCCATCGCCGCCCCGCAGCTGAAGCAAGCTTCACGTGACAATTCCGTCCGTGTGTGGCTGACGGACGTATCGGCCGACAAGTGGGTCGCCGGCCAGGACGATGTGCTGTTCAAGGCGAAGAGAGCGGCCAACCCGCTGACGATCAAGATCGACGACAGCGTCAAGTACCAGAAGGTCGAAGGCTTCGGCGCGGCCATGACCGACTCCTCCGCCTGGCTCATCGACAAGCTGTCCACCGCCGAGCGGACCAAGCTGATGAAGAAGCTGTTCGATCCCTCGAAGGGAATCGGCCTCAGCCTGCTCCGCTCTCCGATGGGCGCCACGGATTTCAACGCGTCCGGGAACTACTCCTACAACGACATGCCCGCGGGACAAACGGACCCCACGCTGTCCAACTTCTCCGTCCAGCATGACGTGCCGTACATCATTCCGGCCTTGCGGCAGGCCCTCTCACTCAACCCGTCCATCAAGATCATGGCCAACCCGTGGAGCCCACCAGGCTGGATGAAGACCTCCGACTCCATGATCGGAGGCACCCTCAAGAGCGAGTACACCTCCGCGCTGGCCAACTACTTCGTCAAGTTCATCCACGCCTATGGCGAAGCCGGCGTGCCCATCTCCTACATTTCCCCGCAGAACGAACCCATGGGTACTCCCACCTGGCCCGGAATGTTCCTGTCCGCGTACCAGGAAGCCGAGTTGATCCAGGAGATCGGCAAGGCGTTCGAAGCCAACGGAATCTCCACGAAGATCCTGGCTTGGGACCACAACTGGGACGTGCCCTCGTATCCGGAGACGATCTTCAGCGATCCCGCAGCCTCCAAGTACACCGCGGGAACCGGATGGCACATCTACAGCGGCAACCCGAACTACCAGACAGTGGTCCACAACGACTACCCGAGCAAGGAAACCTTCATCACGGAAGCCACCGGAGGCGTTTGGCAGGACAGCGACCAGACGGCGTTCAGCGAAGCACTGGGAACGTGGATCATCAACGGAACGCGCAACTGGGCAAACGGGGTGATGCTGTGGAACATCGCACTCGACCCCGATCGGGGCCCGCTCAACAGCGACACGGCCGGCATACCCATGCTTCGGGGCTTGCTCACGATCGACCCGGCCGACGGACGGGTGACCTACAACGTGGACTACCACGCCCTCGCTCATGCCAGCAGGTTCGTCAAGCCCGGAGCACGCCGGATCTACTCGAACACCTTCGGCGAAGGCAGCATAGAGAACGTCGCGTTCCAGAACCCGGACGGATCGAAGGTCCTGATCGCCCACAACTCGGGCAGCGCCGCGAAAACCTTCAGCGTCGCGGACGGGACACACTCGTTCGACTACACCCTGAACGCCGGCGACGCCGTCACCTTCACGTACTCCGGGCCTGCGCAGAGCGGCCGTACCCCCGCAGCGACCAAGGTCTCGGACCCGACACACGACTTCACGTTCAAGTCGGCATCCGGCCCGGTCACCGTCACGTACGACCCGGCACTGCTGCCCTACCAGAACTCCATCCGTACCGGAAACAAGCTGGTCACATACTCCCTGCCGATTGGAGCTTCCGTCCAGACGACAGGAAGGGCGCTGAGTCGTAGCAAATGGACCGCCACGGCTTCCGCGCAGCCGGACTGGGGCGTGGCCGCGAACGCGATCGACGGCGACATCAACACCAGGTGGAGTCTCGGGCACGGGACGACGAGCGGCGACTGGTTCCAGATCGACCTGGGGAACCCCACGAGCTTCAACAAAATCGTTCTCGACACCGGCGTGAACAATTCGTTCGACTACGTCACCAAGTACCAGATATACGTTTCGAACGACGGAGTCGATTGGGGCAGCGCGATCGCGAGCGGCAGCGGGGGCATCGGCAAGATAGCCGTCACGCTGCCGACCCGTACAGCACAGTACATTCGCATCGTCAGTACTGCGCCATCCGGTTTCTGGTGGGCCATCGGCGACATCGAGGTGTACGGGTCTGCACGTGGAACCGGCTCGATCACAACTCCGGCAGCGATACCGAACGGCCTTCAGCTGAAGAGCTGGACCAGCAAGGAAGGGGAGCAGGTCACCGTAGTATTCAACGGGACCACCGACAGCAAGAGTTTCAAGATGTCCACCGACGGCTCGTACACCTATACGCTGCCAAGCGGCACCTCGGCGATGTTCACCACCAAGAAGCTGTCGAGCTACCCACCGCCGACGTTCAGCGAATTGAAGCCGGAACGGGGAATGCCGCGCTCCAAGTTCACGATTCGCGGTTCTGGTTTCGGCGATGCACAGGGGCTGGGTACGGTGTATTTCGGATCGAGCTATGCCGAAATAGACACCTGGTCGGACGCGAGCATCAGCGCCTACGTTCCGAAGGGGCTTCCAGCGGGGAAGGTCACGGTTTCCGTGAAGGGGGCCAGCGGAGCAGACGCAGGTGGATCATCGTTCGACGTCATAGATCTTGGTCCTGCGCTGCCGCGGACGGGTTGGATCGCAAAGGCTTCGGACGCAAGTCAGTGGGATGCGCCCGGAAACATGCTGGACGGTAATTCCGACACTCGGTACAGCTCCGGAACAGGGCAGTACGACGGCCTCTGGATCCAAGTGGACATGGGGCAGACACAGACCTTCGACAAGATCGTGCTGGATGTCGGCGGCAGTGTCAGCGACTATGCGCGAAGCGCAGACGTATACGTATCCACGGATGGAACCGACTGGACCAAGGTCACGTCCGTAGCGGACGGCCAACGAGTCCACCTGATTTCCTTCCCGACGCAGACAGCTCGCTACATCAAGGTCGTCAATACCGGCAATGTTGCCCGTAGCTGGTGGTCAGTCGCAGAATTCAACGTCTACAACTGACCTTGGGGCTTTCATGTGGGGCGGCCGCGTTGGCCTTGCCCCCGGGCGTAGAGGAAGTGCCTCTTGTCGGCGGGAACAGGGAGTGCTGACGTCCTTGTGCCCGTGGACGAGGCACTTTCCGGGTGTCCGTGGCGACTTCAGGCCCGCAGCGCACCGAGTACGGGCATCGGCGACGCGATCGACGTCCGCGTGCCAGACCTCAACGGGCCCCCGAGGGGTTCGCCGGACCCACCGCGTCCGTGGTCGACGAACCCCATCATCGGGTGGTGCCCAAAGGTTCTCTTCCAGGTCGCGGTGGCATCCTGTTTTCGGAGTGCGCCAGGACGAGGACGCCATCCAGGCCCACGATCACCTGCCCGCGCGCATCTGGCGCCGCTTCACCGGCCAACCGCCAGAGAAGTTCGCGACTTCAGCGCGGGCGGTGCGCAGCGCGGCCAGCACCCGCTGCCCGCGCCGACGCCAGCTTGCTAGTCAGCTGGCCGTGTTCGGGTCGGAGGTCACCCGACCCCAACACGGCCGGCTGGGCCCGCGGCCGGCTAAAAAGGGCCGGCAGTCCCCACCGGGCGCGACCGGGAAGGCCACCGCCAGGC